>JASJDX010000289.1 GCA_030064975.1 Pleurocapsa sp. MO_192.B19 | reverse complement strand
GAAACCAAAATTTCTGCCCTGCGTTTTTTCCAAGACTGGACAAGACGTACTCGTAAAGACGTTTTGGCAGCGCGATCGCAATTTAGCCTAGGAGTAGATATCTTTGATGCCACAGTTAATGAAGGTGCGCCAGACGGTGAATTTGTCTCCTGGCGGGGTCAAGTACAGTGGCTACGGCAATTAAAGTCTAGTTCCAATATTAATTTACTACTACGTTCTGATATTCAGCTTTCCGCCGACGATCTAGTACCGCTAGAAAGGTTCAGCTTGGGTGGAGTCGAAAGTGTTCGGGGTTATCGCCAAGATGTCATCTTAGGAGACAGTGGCTTATTTATTTCAGGAGAAGTCAGAATTCCTTTCTATCGCTGGAGTAACGGACAAAGTAGCCTTTCGGCAATCCCTTTTGTCGATTTTGGGACTAGCTGGAGTAATTCCGAAAATATTAATCAAGATGAAGATACGCTGGCATCAATTGGAGTAGGAGTACAGTTAGATTTAAGTGATATGCTACGCGCTCGTTTAGATTACGGTATTCCTTTAATAGATGTGGAGGACAGCGACGATACCCTACAAGAGAATGGTGTTTATTTCTCCTTAGAATATTTTCCTTTTTGATTTTCAACATTACTGTATTGAGTTTTTGCTAAAACTATGAGTCTAAAATTAATCTCAAGACTATTGAGCAATGTAAATAAATGGCTAATTAGCCAATTAAACCACTTCAATATTCCCCTCAGATGGAGTAAAACTGCTGTTGGTTTTATGGTATTAGTCAGTGTTGGCATCACCTCAGCTATTACTCTTCCCGCAGTGTCTCAAGACACTAATCAAGTACCACCCCTAAAATTAGCTCAAAAGGGCAAAGAATATTACGAAGCTGGCAAATTAGATCGGGCGATTCAAAGTTGGCAACAAGCTACGACAGCTTATCAAGAAGTGGGTAATATCGAAGGTATTAGAGAAAGCTACTTAAATACTGCGACTGCTCAACAAGCTTTAGGTCTTTATCCCCAATCCTGTGAAAGCTTATTAGGAGCATTTAATCTAACAGATAAAACTAGCTGTAGCAAAATCCTGGACCAAGCTCAAACTATCGAACCTCAGTTAGAGGGAATTGTCCCCATGACAAAGGAAGCTGAAGAAAGGCTATTCCCTGGAATCTCTGCTGTTAAAAAACAACCTGATTCACCAGATAAGGTTACAGGTTTACTGCGTTTTGGCGATTATCTCCGTGCAAGTGGCTATCCTAGAGTGGCAACTAAAGCTTTAGAATTAAGTCTGGCAAGTACAGAGAAAATTAACGCTCCGATCCAGAAAACCGCTGCCTTGCTTAGTTTGGGCAATGCCGAAAGAGCGATCGCTCTAGAACAACAAAATCAATTTCCCTCACAAACTATAGTTTTCGATACAGTTGCTAACTTTGATGCTTCAGCAGAATCGGCCTTATCACCCTATCAACCAGCCCTGTCATACTACGAGCGGGCGGCGAATATTGCTCCTAATCAACTAGATGGACTAAAAGCTGAACTAAATCGTCTGAGTCTGTTGCTGGATATCAAAGAGTATTGGCACAATGCGATCGCCGATTTTAATCAAAACATTGATTTACTAGAAATTAATGACCCTGACTTTCTCGATCAGATCGCAGATGATGCGGCAAGTCTAGATCGAGAATTAGATCAACAGTTACAGCCTCAAATTACCGCTGCAATTAATAAAATCGAACCCGAAGTAGCTAATTTTCCTGCTACCCGTGCTGGAATTTATGGACGGATCAATTTTGCCAAAAGTCTAATTCGTCAGGACAAAATCGACCAAAATACAGCGAAAATTCTCGCCACAGCTATTCAACAGTCTCAGAAAATCGATAATGTTACTGCCGAAGCCGAGGCAATGGGTTATTTAGGATCCCTCTATGAACAGCAGGGACAATATTCTGAAGCTCGTCGCTTAACCGAAGGTTCTCTGCAACTAGCTCCCACTGCTGAATATCCTGAAATTGCTTATCGTTGGAATTCTCAGTTAGGCAGAATTTTAGCAGTCCAAGGCAAACGCAATCAGGCTCTGACTGCTTACGAAACATCATTTAATACTATTAAAGCTTTACGGAGTGATTTAGCAACTACTCCTGTTGAACCCATTTTTCGCGAATATATCAGCTTACTTCTAGAAGAAGAACCAACCCCTCCCCAACTAGTTCAAGCTCGTGATGTCTTAGAATCTTTGCAGATTGCCAAATTAGATAACTTCTTCCGCGATCCTTGCTCCGAGATATCAGAAGAACCAGTGGCAATTGATGATGTGGACTTAGAGGCAGCAGTCATCTACCCCATACTGCTACAAGATCGTCTAGAGGTTATTCTGACCATTCCTGGAAGGCCTTTACGCCATTATACGACTCAAAATCTAACCCAAGAAAAAGTCAATAACACCATCAAACAATTACGTCGTCGTTCTCTGACTAATCCTGGTTTTGCTGAAGCTATTCGTGGTGCGCGAGGTAATGCCCAACCAGAAACAGAAATTGAGAAAATTAAACAATCTCAACAACAGTCTCTCGAACAAGAAATCTTACCCCTAGCCTCAGAAATTTACACATGGTTAATTGAACCAGCAGAAGCAGAAATCAAAGCCAACAACATTAAAACTCTGGTATTTGTCTTAGATGGTTCTTTGCGTAATATTCCCATGTCCTTACTTTACGATCAAAAAGAGCAAGAATATCTTATTCAAAAAGATTACAATATCGCTCTGAGTTCTGGTTTACAGTTAACTGCTCCCCAACCCTTACAAAGACAGCAAATCAAAGTATTGGCAGCAGGAGTTACCAGAGATTTCCCAGAATATCGTTTTCCTCCCATTCCTAAGGTAGAAGACGAGCTACGAACAATTAAAAGCATTTTCGATCAGTCGGAAATTTTACTTAATCAAGATTTTACCCAAGCTAGTCTCCAGGAGAAACTACAAGAATCAGATTTTCCCGTAGTTCACCTAGCAACTCATGGTCAATTCGGCTCTACTTCTGACCAAACTTTCATTCTTAGTGGTGCGGAAGAAGGAAACCCTCTAATTAACGTTAATCAGTTTGGTAATTTGCTCCGAGCAGGTAGTCTAAGACGCTCTCAACCAATTGAGTTATTAGTTCTAAGTGCTTGTAATACTGCCGAAGGTGACAACCAAGCAATTCTTGGTTTAGCTGGTGTAGCAGTGCGAGCAGGAGCGCGCAGTACTATTGCAACCTTGTGGGGAGCTAATGACGAAGCTACCGCTAATTTGATGGGTAAATTTTACAATAATTTGGCAGATAATGCTCAAGTTAGTAAAGCCCAAGCCTTACACCAGGCACAATTAGCTCTGTTGGCAGAAGAAGACTCTCAATATCGTCATCCTTACTACTGGGCTCCCTTTGTACTCATTGGTAACTGGTTGTAAGTAATTCATAATCAGTCATTGACCATTATTAAATACGCTTGATGTGAATTAGCTTCGTTCTGATTTACTAGCTCTTAGCTCTTAGCTCTTAGCTCTTAGCTCTTAGCTCTTAGCTCTTAGCTTTTAGCTTTTAGCTTTTGGAAACTACGAGAAAACGTGAAACTCAAATTGCGTAAGCTTGCGTGGTTACTCTCTCTCAACTCGAAAAAACTAGTATTTCTATGGTGGAAGCTATCCCAAAAGCAAGTTTTAATTCACATTAGACGTTAAATTATAAATTTTAAGCATTATCCTTATTGCAGGATAATGCTTTTTTAGTAGTATAGTTTTCTAAATTAATCAAATTATTGGCTTAATAAATTCACTAGCTTGCTTTTATTAAAGCTACTATATCCAGTGATTTTACGTTTTTTGGCTATCTTTTTTAATTCCGCAGTCGTCAAAGTAGTTAAAACTTTTGGGTCTTTAATATTATCAGGCATTGATTCAGGAGTCAGATAAAAAACTTGTTCTAAAGCTTTTACTTTTTTTCCTGCTGAGATGCCACATTTTAATTTGGTAATTGGTTTTAAATCTTGCCAATACTGACGAGGTGCTTCATCAATACGATTAGTTGCCACAGGAATTTTTATACCTTTAAGAACAGTAGCAGGTTGTTCGATTAAATATTCTAAGGCAGCTTTAATTTCATCTCTAGATGCTGTGGACAAATTTATCTTGGGTATTTCTTCTCCTGCAAGTATTTTTGTGACTTTAGCAGTTACTTCACTATCATCAGCGATAATGCACCAAACTTTTTCTAAACCTGCTGCCTCTGCTACGGCATAAATAAAAGAATTCCCAATAACTTGATAATGATCTTCAGCAATTTCTTTAACTATCAAAGGGATCCAGTTTCTACCATTTGTATTGCTTAATTCTTTTGCTGTGGCATTAATTATATATTCAGATGTATTAATTATCTCACCAGGTTCAATTATCTCTAAATCGAGATACATCAAATTTCCTACATCACTTAAATTACTCATTGTAAAAAATACTCCTTAGCTAATTGTGAATAATAATCATAAGCAACTTTACTTTTATAGGCAGCAGGGATTTTTTCAAAAGTAGAGTAAGCTATATGTGCGTTACTAGGCAATTCAAAAATGCTTTTATTATTTCTAGGTTTATAACGAGGATAAAAATAAGGAATTAAATCAAAGTTATATTTTTGTTTTACTTGTTTGATAATTCCATCAATTGCATTTTTGGCATTTACTCTGGCTGCATCAGCAATTTTTTCTCCATTAAAAAAAATCGGTAAAGCGATCGCTCCCCATTCTAATCCTTGAGTTTTTTCTTGTCGAACTTGTTGAATCTGTGGAATGTATTGCCGAATAGATACTGCTGCATTTTGTAAAGAACGAATATGATTGTGCTTGGTTGGTATCAATACTACATCTGCTGCATAAACAGCACTTATACTAAAAAATCTCCAGTTAGGCGGTGCATCAATTAAAATATAATCGTAATCAGATTTCAAAGCCTCTAATTTTTTACGTAAGCTATAAAAATTAAATCCTTTACGCAGATCATCTTCATCACATTGTGCTAATTTATCATCAACTGGAATCACATCAAAACTAAGATTTGTTCCTCCTTTAAATGTTTTAGTGTAAGGACGAATGACTTGTTTTAGACTTATTAAATCTCTTTTATCTTCTAAACATTCATATAGCGGTTGAGTTCCTGGTTTTATATCTAGAGAATCTGTTAAATCTCTTTGATTGGGATCGAAATCTACTACTAAAACTTTTTTCTTATGACTTGTCAATACAGCAGCTAAATTAATTACAGTTGTAGTTTTGCCAACACCACCTTTGTTGTTATAAACTGCAACGGTTAACGCTTTTGATGTATGTTCAATTTTATTTCTGATCTGATAGGTAATTTCACCAATATTTTCTGCATTAATTTCTAAACAAGGTGTCGCAGGATAAATTACTTTGCCATGTTTTCTAAATAATTGTATATGTTTAGAATTAGTAATAATTCCCCACTGAACAGTTTTACACTTATTTCCAAGTAAATATTTTTTTAGTTGTTTGACTGTTGCATTATAAGTTGGGCTTTCGTAAGTAAGATTGATATCTCTTCCTTTTAGTTCAACTAAGACATAAGGATTATTTTGATTATGTAAAAAAATATCATCTTCAGTATTGTGACGTAATGCATAGTCAACTTTATCTCCACCATCACCTGTTTTAAATCCTGGAATACGTTCTGGTAATGTAAAACCTAATGCATGAAAAAATGATGTTGCTATAAAGTTATTATCTACTACTGCTTCTTTGGCATCTATTGGCAGATTTTGTAGTGCTTGTACTAAATTTTGAGCTATCTCTGGAGATAGTTTTTGTTCTTGTTCAAGTGTAAGTACCATTTTACAAAATTTTTATTTATTTCCATAGTACTGTTTTAAAAGTCATAATAACCTCAGAATAAACTCGTAAATAAAGTAGCTATTTTTCATTTAATTTTGTGTAATAATTATGGTGATTTTAATCATATATAAAAATAAATAAAGCTACTATATCAATACTATTTAGTTCACAGAATTAAATGTTGAGACAAGTAGGGGAAGTAGGGGAATAAAGCTTATCCAACAAAATTAAAACAAATATAATTTGAATATAATTTGAACTTAAAAGAGCGATCGCTTTCTACGTAGTCTTAGGAGCGGACTATTTTTAATCGTCCATTCTGATGATACTTTCCACAATAGATCCAAAGTAGATGTCGTCTTTTTAATTCCACTGAGTCTTTACTTTTTAATAAAATATTGATCTACCTGAAGAAATACCTGAATTTTTCCCCTAGTACCGATTAGAAGATAGAGGTACAGTAAAGAGAAGTTATCTGAGAAGGGTCTATTTGCTGAACCTGTGTCAGCAATTTGAACGAGGAAGCAGATCGAGGCTTCCTGTGGGGGAGGCTCTTGAGCCGAGTAGCTTGTCCAACCACGCTGTTGAAGCAACTACTGAATCTTTTAGGAGTTTGCTAGCCAATCTTGGAGGACTTGCAATTTTTGAGGAATATGTATGCTAATGCAACTATGCACAATATTTTCCTCAAACTGTTTGTTTATCGCAATTTTTAAATATCCCTTTAATCCTTTAAATATCCCACACAAAATATAAGAGGAAATTTTAAGCATATGGCATCTGTATCTTTTTCTCCTACTGGCTCACAATTAGATAATGACTCAATTCAAGATCTACAATTGAATGTTGGCGATCGCTTGAGCGTAACCTTCGAGTTAGATACTTCTGGTCTTAATGCTAATTTGCAATCGTTAGATCTTCAAGTAGATCAAGATCTGGTAGAAGTAGATCTCACTGCGGTCAGAACTGATTTTGATGAAACCGCCTTTCCTGACTTTAGTTTTGGTGGCTCTCCCCAGGGTGATAATATTTTTTCCGCAGTTTTTGAACGTAGCGGTTCTCCTGGAGTAGTACCAGATACGATGGAAGTTATAGTCGAGGGAGAAGTAACGGCTCTTGATGGCTTAGAAAATGATGGTCAGCCAGATTTAGGAGTTACAGTAGTCAATGCTATTGATGCTAATGGCAAAGATGTTACTAATCTCTTTCAGCCTTTAAATCAAGCCATTGATGTGCAGCCATTTCCTGTAGTTAGTATCGATCTTGAACCTACTTTTGTTGTTGAGGGAGAAGAAGCACAAACCGTAATTTTAAAGTTGAGCGAACCTGCTCCCTCTGGAGGTTTAGTCGTTGATACACTTATTACCGATTCTGACACCGAAACAGATACTGTTCCACTGGTTGAACAATCTCAAAATCTTGATAATGTCGAGCTAATTGTGGAAAATGGTCAAGCGATTGGTCGATTTTTTATTACTGAGGGAGCAACAGAAGCAAGTATTGACTTTGCTGCCCTTGAAGATGATTTAGTGGAGGAAAGTGAAGGTTTTTCTCTTACGCTGCTTCCTAGAGATGGCTACAACATAGATCCAGATAATAATATTGTCACTTCAGCGATTCTTGATGCCGATAGTGTTATTGATGGTACTCCCAGTGATGATTTACTTAATGGTACTGAGCAGGTAGACGCTATCTTTGGAAATGGAGGAGAAGATAGCATTTTCGGTAATGGAGGAGAAGATGCCATCTTTGGTGGTGAAGGGAACGATTTAGTTGTTGGTTCTGACAACAATGATTTTTTAGATGGTGGTTTAGGTAATGATAAGCTGTTCGGTCGTGGTGGAGATGATTTTCTGTTTGGCGATCGTGGCAGAGATCG
>JASJDX010000288.1 GCA_030064975.1 Pleurocapsa sp. MO_192.B19 | reverse complement strand
TCTTTGAGCTTGGCTATACGCTTATCGAAATCTGCTTTTAGCTCTTCCCGTCGTTTCTCAAATTTTGTTTTTAAATCGTCAGTAGCCTTAGAAATTTGTTCGTCCAATTTCTCGATCTTCGCGTTGGCTTCACTTTCCAAAGATGCCATTTTTTTGTCAGCTTTATCATTGAGTGCTTGCAATTTGTCGCGGGTAGCATCAACTTTGACTTTCAGCTTTTCCTTGGCTTCACCAACAGCGTTTGACCACTCTTCCTCAAGTTCATCAAGTTCTCGGTTAGTAGCCTCGATGTCCCGTTCAATCTGCTCGTCTTCAACGTCAATTCGCCAGCGACGGAAAACAGTACCTCCCAGTTCTTCCATACGGGTATCCAAGGGAGCAGTCCAACTTTCTGCTACTTCAGCAACGACGGCATATTTTCCTGGGGTTAAAACACTAGCCACATCATCTAAAAACTCTGTACTCACACCAACGTTGTACAGGTCAACCATCCAGCCACTAAGTGAACCAGCGTAAGCACCGACAGCCATCCCAGCAGGACCACCAAAAGCTCCAATCAAGCTGCCAACCAACATACCTGTTGCCGTACCAATAGGACCTTCATCCGCCCCATCTTTGATTTGGACTTCGCCATTTTCATCTTTCGAGATAATAGCAGCAGCGTAAACCACAATACTGCCTTCGTTATACAGTTCCCGTAAAGCTCGCGATCCATCGTAAGCAGCTTTCTCATTGTCAAAAACTGTCACAATAAACTTACTCATGTTTTTCCTCTTATTGCTGTTTGATTTGTTGATTTTGGTATAGCTCAGACCAGATACAGTCTTTATTTTTCTCGAACATTTCGAGTACTTTGGAAGCGCTCTTTTTCCTTAAAATCCAAGTTATTATCAACCGAGACATCTTCTTATGCAGATCCAGACTCGGCAGATCGCATTAATTTAGAGCTTCTTCAGCCACCATACGTGCACCAACCGCCTCTAAGGTAGCTACCTCTGCTTCTTCGATAGCTGCTAATGCAAAGACAATCGCTGATGCAGCATATTCTTCAGCACGATCGGCGCGATCGCTTAGTTTCTTTTGTTCTCGCTTTTCCTTCCATTCTTCAATGCTGGCTTCAGTCTCAGCTTTTTTCGCTTCTATCCATTCTTCCAGCTTGGTTTTAGCTTCTTCAGATTCCTGTTTTTTGGCTTCAATTTTTGCCTTGGCTTCATTAAGCTGCTCCTTAAGAGCCTGCTCAGTTTTCTGAGGAGCTTGTTCTAGTTTGGTTTTTACTTGTCCCAACTGACTTTCAAGGGTAGTGAGTTGTTGTCTTAAAGTTTCGCAAAACCGATCGATTTTTGCACTCATGATTTTTGTTTCTTGTTTGATAAAAGTTTGCTGAAATTAGAAGATTTAAAGCTCTTATGCCTGATTGAAAAGTGCTTTCAAGGAGTCATCTGACTTTTTCATTGCTCGATCGAGTGCCGCGGTGTGCTCCTCAATTCTCTGCTTGAGAAAATCTGAAGTATCCTGATTAGCTTTTTTAGTATCTTCAGCCAAAATGCTAAAAGCTTCAGATGTGTCTTTGAAGGATTGTTCTAGATTTGCAATATCTCGGTTGATATTACGCTCTAATTCAGCTTTTGAAGTCTCCAAATTAGCTTGTATACTGTTTCGAGTTTCTTGTGCCGACTGCAATAGTTCTTGCTCAAACTGGTCAGCTTTAGCAGCACGTTCTTCATAAGCTTTGGCAGATGCCTCTAATTTCTTTTGCGCCTCAGCATAAGACTTTCGTGTCAGTTCGCGATCCGCTGCATTCATACTGACAACAGCTTGCTCCAATTTACCTGGAAGATTTTGCAAAGCTTCATTCGCTTCTTTCAAATCTTTTTCTAAAGAAGCCTGAGTCTCTTCTGCAAAAGATTGTAAAGAGTTTTGGATCTCTTCTAAGGTTGGTAATTTAGCGATCAGCAGAGATGTCTGTGGTCTAGAAGTTCCAACTATATTTAAGGGGCAGGCATTGGCTGGGGAACACAAAAAATTTCCCAGTACTAACATCCCAATTAATGGAATAGATAGAATTAATGTTCGGCTAAAATTGAACCAACCCAAAATTTTTTGCATATTCATTATCTCGAAATACCAATATGGTGATAGTTGAATCAGATAGAGGAAAATTTATCTTTGCCAACAGATATGGAACCCACTAAAAAAGTCAAATATTCATAATAAGTCCTGAGATACCCTTACCTTTCAAGGTAGGGGAGGTAAAGGACACAAAACAAAATGGCTCGATGCCGTATTTGTTTTGTAATCCACTTCCTACGCAGCAAGATATCTCGTTCTCCATGTGTTGTAAGTTAAAAATTGAATATCTTTTGGGTTAGCGGATTGAGTTAATCGCTTTCCCGTCTCTAAAGAATGGAGACTAATAACTTTTCTTTTTGGCTCTTTCTTAGTTGGTTTAACCATTTCGCCTCCTACATAAGTCAAGCCCCATTTAGGATTTTAGGATGCCTGACTTTCGAATGTATACTTTTTGTACAACTATGCAGTTCAATAACCAACTAATCAGGGTTTTAGTTTGTAATTCACTTGATTTGCTCTTTGACAAACCCTACACTAATCAAAATATAGAATTTCAACTTGTTTTGCAAATCATTATTTTTCAGTCAATTTAGGAAAACACAAGTCAATCAAATTCTTTAGTCATTGTTTGGTAAGGGATACAGTTATTTTCTAGAAAAATAACTCGAAAATAATATTGTCTTTAAATCACTTGGATTGACTGATTTATTGGGCTTTTGACAACCTCTGCCTCAAACAAGGCCGCAATTGAGATAAAACTGCTGAAATATATACGTTTCTTTACTTTTGACACTTCTCACTTTAACTATTCTTAATTAAGCAATGATTAAGTTTAATATTTCATGACGATTGGTATTAAAGGTCTTAAATCTAGAGATTTTTTTTGCCTATAATCGTCAAAAGTCAGTTCCAATAGAGGGTATTTACTCTTTTCAATTTCCAAAATGTTTTGTTGGACAAAATCGAGTAAGGGAGCAGATAAAGGGAGATCGCTACTGAGCCTCATTTTGAGATGAGTTAATTTCTCCATACCTAAGGCTTGAGTCACGTTTTGTTGAGAACTTGCCAAAAATCTATTTAATCTTTCTTTTGTAGCCTCATAACCGTTAAAAACATAGTAAATAGGTTCATCAAAGTTAACTAAATTGCTGGGCAAAAAAGAGTTTTCAGATGCTAAGGTTCTATCTTTATTTATTACTTCGATATTGGAAATAGATAAATTAGCATTTTCTGTTTGGTACTCTAAACCTAGACTAAAGGGAGAAGCTTTTGTTTTGTGCCAATTAGCCCTAGAGATCAAATTAAATTCTAATTCTGCTGTCATTCCAGGAAAAGCTCGATGGCTTTTCTCATCAAACCATAACAATTCTAGATAAATATTTTTCCAAAAAATCAGGGTAGAAATTGTTCCTTGTATTATATTTCTTTGGGGCTCTGTACAGTTGATACCTAGTCCTCCCAGGAAAGAAATGAGCTCTACGCCTTCTTTTGAATAGACACATAGATAATGGATTTGATAGGTTGGCGAACTTTGTTTTCCAAACCAAGGACTATTGAAAGCAAGCTTCATAACCAAATAATTTTATACACACACATAAATTTTGCACATACAAAAAAAAATTTATCAATCAAAATCTTGCAACAAACTATAGGGGAAAATTAAAAGAATGTTTATTTTAGCGTAACTTTGTGTCACCCCATGTTTTCCACTCTTTTTAATTTTCAATACTTCGGTTAAGGGACGAAATAAAATCCCCTGGACAAAAGCCTTCGCTAAGATTGACCTACTATTTTCAGCCAGATTTTTTTCGGATATGAAGCCTAGAGCAAACTTTAATACTTCTTCACTGTCTAATGAGCAAAGGAACATAGATGATAGAGTTCTCGTCACTTACATAAGTCATAAGTTATTTTACTTATGGATATTTTGGATATTTTATGTGGAAAGATCGGCATAATTACTGAAGAAACAAGATCTGGAAATCTGTAAACTACGTATATGTAAAGTTGTTTACAGAAATCTATCATAAGAATAATGACATAAGAATAGTTAATTAGCTATTTTATACTATTGAGCTATTGAACAGATATTATGGAAAGTCATACAACCAAATTGAATGAATCAGAGGAAGATATTAACAGCATTGAAAAAAGTTTTGACTACAAAGCCTTATCCCCCGAGCAAAGAAGCGTTATTCAACAATATGCAGGAGAAATTAAAGAGCGTTTGCGTCGCACGGCCAGGGATATCTGGGAAATCGGCGAAAAATTGGTTAAGGTGCGATCGCAACTTAAATACGGTCAGTTTGAAATTTGGTTGAAAACAGAATTTGGCTGGAGTAAGCGTACTGCATATAACTTTATTAACGTCTATCAAGCTTTTGGCAGAAGTACAAATTTTTCACGACTAGACATTGCAACCTCTGCACTGTATAGATTAGCGGCCCCTTCTACACCCAAGTCGGTTCGTAAAGAATATTTACACAAAGCCAAAAAGGGTGAAAAAATAACCCATAAATTAATAGATCGGACTCTTAAAGAACAGAAACAGTCTGTTGAAACAAAAGAATCTCAGCCTATTTCTTCGCCTCCCCAACAAATTCTTAAAGTCATACCACAGTCTCAGCTAAGATTAGAAGTATCAGAAGAGCAAAAAACTATAATTGACAAGCGTTCCTTGCAGGGTCTTCCCGTCCTGGAAACTCGCGATATTGACCTAGAGAGAATATCTTCTAAGCCAATTATGACCGATACTCCAATCGAAATTAAATCTGGTTGCTGGTATCTCTTCGATCGGGTAAACACATTATTTTGTGGTGACACCGCCTTAGATGAATTTAGTCAACGCTTACCAGATGCAACATTAGCGATAGCCGTTACTTCTCATGACTGGGATCATGATTGGCTAATTGAGAAGGCAAGTAATTTAATGTTGATCAAAGAATCATATTTGAGTACAGAGGCTGTCGAGGAAGTAATTTCCCTTTTTTCCCAACCTGGTGATACCCTAATCATACCCTGGTTGCCCCACGAAGAGATGCTAGCGATCGCTCACCGTCTGAAAAGAAGAATTGTCGCTGGCGATCCCGATCCTGAACGTTGTCAAAAGGCGATCTCCCAATTAGGATACCCCGTTAAGCAATTGAACTTGTAATAACATTAAGGTGTTTATCTTTTTGTGAGTGGGAGGATGCCAAATAAAAAACAAGCTATAAGCTATTCGATCGGTTCTGAAATGCCTTTGCTTAGACAATGACTGAAAAACTCCCCAAAAAATCCACGCCCCCAAAACTAGAAATGCCTCGCCTGTTGAGACTGATTATTGGAACAAGATTTTTCAGTGCGATCGCAGTTATCTCCTCTCTGGCAGCCACCTTACTCATGCTCTTGATTGGAGCGCAGAATACCATCAAAGCCTTTATCATTTTCTTGGCTAACAATCCTGAAACCCTCACCGAGCTTGAACCAGGAGCAGAGGCAACCTTGCTGTTGCTGGAGTCCTTGGATAATTTCTTAGTTGGGCTTGCCTTTCTCTACTTTGCCTACGGCATATATTCCCTCTTTATTGGTTTAAATCAGCAGAATCTACCTGACAATATTCCCCAATGGCTGAAAGTATCTAATATCGCCACCCTGAAGAAAACTTTGTTGGAAGTTATCGTGGTGCTACTGAGTGTAGTGTACGTTAAAGGTTTACTAGAAAATATTGCCACAGTCGGATTAAAGTGGGAATTTCTGGTGCTTCCCATCTCGATTGTGGCGATCGCCCTCAGCCTTAAGCTGATGAATCTGGATTAAGAATAGCATCAGTTCAGTTTCATACGCCGGTGACATCCTCCCGCGATAAATCGCGGGCTTCCTACACTCGCGAGTAGGCATTTCTGCCCTACGCCTCTTATCTAGATACACAGCAGCTACCATGTACCCCTGACAGATCGACTTGACAGACAATTTCTTTCCCTCAGAGTCCCTGAGTACTAACGTATTAGAAGAATACTCATACATCTATATATGCTTAGGATTTTACGGATACAACTCTTGTATCCAACCCCATATCCCAAATTGTCTAGGTGCGTTGCTTTGTACCAAGTTACAGCAATTTTTAGCTAGATTTCTGGCACTTGCAGGTATTATACAACACCTGAAACCATTGATATATAAAGATTGTGTGTCAAAACTGTAAAACTAAGACCAATAAACCCTGCGTCCAAATTCATGAGGGGCTGTTCCTGTGGGTTTCCCGCAGGATTTATAAGCCCCGTCCCATCGCTAAAGCGAGGGACTTCTTTGGACAAGAAGTTAAAATCCAGGTGGTAGCAATACTTTATCAATCTCGATAATTACGCCATTGCTAGCCACTGTAGAAGGGGAGGTTACTTGCGCATCATTAAGTTTGAGAATATTGTTTTCTTGAGAAATGGCGATCGCTTCTCCTGCCAGTGTGGTAATTTCTCCGCGATCGATATCTTCTTGGGTAACTTCTCCTGATATCAAATGATATTGCAATACCTTAATCCGTTTTTCTGGTTGGCTAAACTTATCAAATGCTTCATCAGATAGAGCATTAAAAGCCTTATCATTAGGTGCGAGAAGTGTGAACTTCCCTTGTTTTAGTTCTTCTGTTAAACCTGCTGCTTCTATCTCCGCCACTAAATTTTCTAAGTCCGTATTGCTTGCTAAACTAGCAACCAAATCCCCCTGTTGATTTCTTTGGGGATAGTTAGGATAAGCCAAAGGTTGAAAGAAAACCATCGGTGGGTAATTTGACTGAGACAGTACAGGTAAACCAATTAGAATACTAATTCCTGTGGTACTGGCGATCAGCTCTGCTGGTGCGCTCCGCGCAATCGCCAAGGTTTTTTTTAACCAACGATTACGAAGAGAAAATTTTTTTGCTAAATGATCCATTGCAGTTATTAATAGCTAGAGTAGAGGAGAGCCTTTGTCTTCCATCTAAATATGCTATTTTGCATTGTAATATTTTTCCTATATTAAAAAAAATTAAAGGTTGGGTAGACCACACAGATTAAACTTGATAATTAGATACCGCACATCGCTCCGCGATGAAGCGTAGTGGTCTGTCAATTAATTAATGAAGGGTAAAGTCGCGCTTTGTTTGCTCCGTGCATCTTCAGTAGTAAATCGCCAATCAATCCAGGTTTCTTTTCTATTACGCTCCTCACACCAAGAAGTTACTTCTTCTCTCAATGTGGTCAAATCGGGAATTCGACGATTGAGGCATTGTCGAGATAGAACACTTAACTCGATCTCTGCCATGTTTAACCAA
The DNA here is from genome assembly GCA_030064975.1 of Pleurocapsa sp. MO_192.B19. Classification (GTDB taxonomy): domain Bacteria; phylum Cyanobacteriota; class Cyanobacteriia; order Cyanobacteriales; family Xenococcaceae; genus Waterburya. The sequence continues at coordinate 385 of JASJDX010000288.1, read as the reverse complement.
CTTCCATGTTTAGGTGTGTAGCAAAACTCGCTTTCGATTCATAATTCGTCTCGCTTCACTGGGTTCAAAAGCTTTATACAACGAAGCAGGAGTATGAGTATTGAGATGATCTTGAACCACAGTAATTAAGTATGCTTCGGGATAGTAATCATCAACTAATTTTTTCAGTAGTTGAGCATAATCTATTGCAGTACGTCTTTCTGTAACTTCTACGGTTCGCCATCCTGATGGTCGGGTTACAGAGCATAAATAGATTAGGAATGAGAATTAAATAACATCCAAAAATAGATAGAGCAATGATAAGGTGAATTGAGGCAGTAACTAAAGACTCATTCGATGAATTTCTATACATCTCAAATAGAGCAACAAATGCAACAGTTTTACC
>JASJDX010000287.1 GCA_030064975.1 Pleurocapsa sp. MO_192.B19 | reverse complement strand
ATCAATTTTTGGGCAATTAGTCAATTTGATTTAGGTAATAATCTTCTAGAATGGATTACTATTGCGATCGCCTTTAGTACGTTAACAGGTATTACCTATTGTCAATTTAGACGACAAAATAAAAGGCATAACAAACATTTTTTACCGTTTTTCTTACTACTTAGCTATTTACATTTAGTTTGGCAATTTGATGTTATACCAATAATAGGGATATATGCTGGAATTACTATTATTAGTTTAATTCACTATTTCGCCTTACTTCCTCAACAGAAATATCCAACAACCAAGTTACTTTTTTTGTTAGCTACATGGCTCTTATTATTAATCCGAGAATTATTAACTAACGAAATATTAATTCCTAACTATATTTTAGCGATCGCCTTGTTTGGTTGGCTGTTAGCTACAATTTATTTAACTAAAGAAAAAAAAGCTAAGAGTATCTTAACTGGGGAACACCAGTCACCGCAGGCATCGGAGGGGCTGTCTCTTGAATCGCATTCAAGAGTTTATCAGCCCCGTTCTTTTCAAGGCGGTGTAACGGTGACTGACGATCAGCAACCCGAAACATTAACAATTACTAATATTTTTTTAAGTAAAATTTTTCAAATAATTAGTGTTTTTGTACTGATAAGCACGTGGTTAATATCCTTAATATCAGGCATATTTGAATCACCATTATTTTTCTGGCAAACTGTCGGTATCAGTACTTTAGTTATTCATTTATTTAGTCAACGACTAACTCTTGATTGGCGCAAGCGAGATTTAACTGCCATCTTTTTCCTTGGCTTACAAACTCTATATATCTCCAAAGAATTAATTCCCTCCAATTTACGCACCGATGCCCTAAACTTATCGATAAAAATTAGTCACACCGAATATTTTCCTGAGTCAGTGTTTGGAGTAACTCTTTTTCCCTATGTAATCTTATTTGTCTTGATTGCAACTTGGTTATATCGTCGTCAGAAACCACAATTAGCTTTATATGCAGAGTGCCTTACCTTACTATTAGGTATAGCTTTGACTTATCTCAGCTTATCCAATCCTACCTGGCGATCGCTCAACTTACTATTTTCTACTGTTACTTTGGGCTATGTTGTCTGGATTCGTCAGCCTCTGAGAATTCCCCTGGTTTATATGACTCATCTGTTGGGGTTAGTTACTATTACCAATGGTATCTTTGTTATCTTGCCCAATTTAAGTCAAGCAGTCTGGGGGAGTATATTAACCGCACTCATGATTGTAGAGTGGGGAATTTATCTCAATCAAGCAAAACAACCCAGAATTAAATCTAGGATTAATCGTTTCTCTATTCTCAAACAAAGCTGTTGGTATTTTGGTTTATTACTGGGGACTATCAGCTATACTTGTTTTTTCTCTGCCATAACTTCCTCTCCTAGTGCGTTTGGCTGGGGATTGATCTGGTTGCTCACCCCTGGAATGCTAACCCTCATTGCCAGATATACCCGTAAAATAGAACAGCGTCGCTTAGCATCTTATCTTAGTTGCATTGCTTTAATTACTGCTCAATTATTAGTTTATGGGCAAAGCCAAACCAGATTTATCAGTTTGGCGGTGGCGATAGGATTAATGCTAGCTAATGCTTATCACCTACGTCGTACTCTAGTAACGGTAATTCATATCGGTTTTGGCTTGAGTTTAATTGTTAGTGTGCTTTATGGTTACGTTACCAACTGGAATTGGCTAGTTATAGGTGCAGTGACTATTCTCTGTTTATATCAGTTTCGCCAATACCTGCAAAAGACTTTAGATACTCCCAAATTTTCTTATATTTCTCAAAGGAATGCCTACGGAATTTTGGGAGTGGGGGCAGAGGCACAAAACTTTAAATTGATTAGGAAATATAGCCAGGCGACAGATTATTGGGCGATCGCTCTAATCGCCATTGAAATGGCTCTATTGAGCGTTATATATGTCAATTTTACTGAATTTAAGGTTTATGCTCAGTATTTACTGACAACAATTTTAATTATTGGGGCAATTATTTGGCGTTACCAGCAACAACCTAACAACCGAGTTTTATATGCTGTTGTGTGGCTAAGTGAATTATTAGTAGCGGGATTAATTATGCTGTTTGGAGGTAATCCTTTAACTTTAGCTATTGCTAATATCATTTTAGGATTAGTGGCTGGGGGATTTGTGCGCTGGCTGGCAACAACATCTCTATCTTGGGGGAGATTGAATCTCTCCTATATTCCCCTGGTTTATGCCACTTTAGGAATGCTGTGGCGACTGTCAGACTTTAATGCTTACACGGGATTATTAACCTTGGGAGCAGCTATTATTCTGCTTAATATTAACTGGGATGAGCAAAACAAAACTCCAGTAATCAACTATCTTGCTCTTATAGGAATCTCTCTGGGTATCTATGAATTAGTTATCTATCAGATCCAACTCATATCAGGGGGTAGTGCTGCCGATGGTTTGACTATCTTAGCTTTAGTCGCCGCCGCGATCGCTTTTTTCTATCGCCTGGGTGCATGGTGGTATCGTCAACGTCATCAAACAGCGATGGCTAATCTTAGTCTGCCCCAAATTATTGTAATTGCTCATATCCATTGGCTAATTAGTAGTATTTTAAAAATTATCGCTGCCAGTATCGCGCTCGAAAGTACTGCCCCGCGTTTAAGTCTTATCAGTATTGCTACTAGCTTTTGTCTTGGTGTTTATGCCTTAATTCAAGGAAAAGATCATAATCCAGAAGAGACAACAGCTAATTCAGCTAATGACTGGTGGGTATATGTTGGGTTAGTAGAAATTGCTGCCACCTGCGTTTACAGTCGCTTAATTATTAACAAACTAAGTTTATTCGATCCTTGGCGGGTTGTTTTTACTTGCGCCGTTGCTGTAGTAATCTATCAAATACCTTGGCATAACTTAGGATGGAGAACTACTCCTTGGCAACGCACAGCTTTAATTATTCCTGCTTTAATGGCTGTGGTAACGGCAGAAGATATTTCCTATCTCAGCTTGTTAGTCACAGCAGTTTTTTATCTTCGTATTGCCTATCATCAAAAAAATCTACGTTGGAGTTATGTCAGTTTAGGATTTATTAACTGGGGAATTATTAGACTAGTTTGGCAATACAACAAGGAATTTATCTGGCTGGCGGGAATTATTAGCTTATCAATTTTGTATATTGCTCAATTCGATCCTTATCTGCAATTTCATCGTCAACAACGCCACTATCTCCGACTTATAGGTAGTAGTATTCTTTGTGTGACTGCGCTTTTTTATCAAGATTCAGGCATTCTTCCTAGTGTAATCAGCTTTAGTTTAATTTTTATCGGTTTGGGTTTAAAAATTCGAGCTTTCTTGTTTGCAGGAACAATTACGTTTATTTTAACTGTTATTTATCAGTTAATAATTGTAGTCTTAACTTATTCTTTCTTAAAATGGATTGTTGGTTTATTGGCAGGAATTTGCTCAATTGTAGTAGCAGCTGGTTTTGAAAAGCAACGGGAGCATTTTACTAATCGACTGCAAACCTACACTAATAAACTGCAAAATTGGCAATAAAAAAGTTGCTAATTATTAATTTTATTTAAGTAACTTAAAACTAATAATTGGCAACTAGATTAAATTATTAATTTAACTGACAACATCATTAATTGGTAATTTACCACCTAACCAAAAAATGTAACTGGATCGATAACTTCTGGCATTGCGCCGATCTTAGTCTCTAAAGATGATGTTTTTGATGATTGTCCATCTAGATTTAAGAACAAATGAATACAACAAGTAACAATCGCTGCTAGTATTATTCTTTCTAACATTACTAATTCCTCGTGAGGCTCTCACTATATGTATAGTATGTCCTATGAAATAGTAATGATCTAGATTAATCGGCTTAAATTTACACCTTTATACCAAAACTTTAAATTCACTTTATAGATTCATAATAAATCCTCTAGAATCAAAAATATTCTCATATTTTATTAATTCCGATCGCTTCAAGATAGCTCAACAATCTTTAATCTAGTTTAAATTTATTTTGTTGGAGCTACTTGATAATGGAAGCATAAAATTGAAAACTTATATTTTCATCTTGATTCAAACAAATTTTTCTTACGAGAAAAAGCTCTCTTGCGATTTAAATGAAACTTTTGGCGTAAGATTAAGATGAAAAAGCTCAAATCTTCTACCAAATATCTTTTCCATAATCTACCTGGTTCTGATGCCAATCGATAAAGCCATTCCAAACCAGCTGAACTCATCCAGGCGGGAGCTCTTTTCACGTTTCCAGCTTCAAAATCTATAGTCGCGCCGATCGCTAAGAAAATTTTAATCTCTCTCAAGCTCGACTTATACCTACAAATCCACTTTTCCTGCTTAGGAGCTCCTACTCCAACAGCTAAGACATTTGCCCCAGAATTATTAATCATCTGAATAATTTTTTGACACTCTAGGGGATCGTATTCAAAACCGAAAGGAGGACAATAGGTATCCACCACCATATTACGACCAACTTTAGCGTTAATCTTACGGCATGCTTGTTCGGCAACTCCTTCTAATCCACCCAATAAAAATATTTTGATGCTTTCATCATTGCCATAATAACGATAGAAGGCAGGAAATAAATCTGAGCCAGAAACTTTTTCGCCAATTGGTTGTCCTAGAAACCGTGCCGCAAACATGATTAATTGGCTATCACACACTCGATAGTCTGCTTCTCGATAAACTCGATAAAATTCACGATCCTTTTGTAGCTTTACTAGATGGTCTACATTGGGTGTAAATACTACTCCACCAAAGATTTTGAGCTTATCTAATAGCTCCTGCATACTTATATTATCGATTTGGATATTTAATATATTTACTCGCTTAGCTTTCATAGCTTTTTTCAATATCTCTATGTTATTTACGGTGGATATTTATTGTGCTGGGATACTATATACGTCTAATTTTTCAATTTGATGCCATTCAAGTAATTATTACTCAGTAATTGTGACCAAAAGGGTAACGCCCCGAAAAATCTACGTATTGATCTTCAATGTACTTAACTAAAATTTATAATATTTGGGATTAACTATAGGACAAGGTTTATGCACATACTTAATTTAGCTTAAACTATACCTTTAATCTTCTAAATGACCAGATATATAGTAAAATTCAGTATAATTACTGAATTTAGTGCTCATAGTTTCTACCTATGTACATATTACAGTATGCTTCTTCAATTTAGGTGGACCACTATGTAATTATTCAGTAAAGTTTCTTGGGTTAATAAGTCTTCTACTGTAATACGTAAATATCTTTTGGGATCGACGCTGAACAAAAGTTTTAGGCGATCGCTACCAGGATTTCCTAAGGGTTTAAGTCGAGCAATTGTCCTTGCTCCTTCTCGATCGTTCAGCGGCTGAACACCAGTATTTCCAGCAGCCACGGAACGAGTTATTAAGCGATCGCCATCAAAATAAACTTCTGTGTTAGGGGTTTGTGAACCCAATTCGCCGATAATGAGTTCAACACTACTTTGGTTAGGGGTAGAAGCTCCCAAAATCAACTCTACTGGGGATTCTGTCGGGTAAGGTTGACCTGTTTTAATAATGGGATGCCAACTATGAGAGTTAGTTTTACGATTCCAGTAGCGAATACCATAGCTATGATACAAAAAGTCTTTTACTTCAACAGTTCTAGACACTTGCAATGCCCCTGTAGCGATCGCCGAAAAGTTGTGTTCTTTCTTAATCTTAACTTCATCAAAATATTGTTTAACCCAATTTTGTACTGCAGGTATTTTTACTGAGCCACCGACTAATAATACTGAGTTGATATCCGTAGTTTCTACACCATTACGCCTAGCTTGCTGCAAAACTTGAGTCATTAAGTTATCAAGTCGTTCAAAAAACTGTTGTTCTTTTAAGATCGTATTAAAGCGATCGCGATCTAGGTTTAGTTCATAAGTTTCTAGGGTTTCGTCATTAAAATAAACCTCTTTAGCTTCGATTGTAGAAGTTAGCTTAATCTTTAATCTTTCGGCTAAACGAGTAGTGAGAACAGATTGGGGTAATTTTTGAGTTGTTTGAAAATAATCTACTAGCCAATTATCAATATCAGCACCACCCAAATTATCTCCTGCTTTAGCAATCACCCGAGCAGTATTCTTCTGTTGTACCGAGCTTTCTCCCAGCATTTTTTTACCCCACTTGAGAATATAGCCCGGAGTTGCGCGGCTTTTTGAGGATAGTTGTACCAGGGAGAAATCGATTGTACCCCCCCCAAAATCTATTACCAATAGCAATTCCTGATCTGCTGCACCATAGCCTAAAGCAGCGGCGGTAGGTTCATCCAAAATTCTAATTTGTTCTACCTTTAAAGACTGGCAAACCCCCATTAACCAGTTACGATAAGATTCAAAACTATCAACGGGTACAGTTAAAACCAAAGACTGGAGATTTTCTGCTGTATCTGTTTGAAGGTTAGTAATTAATTCCTGTAAAAACCATTCGCCCACTTGTTCAAAACTGAGATTTTTACCATCTAGTTCGGGTAAAAAACCTTGAATTTCTGTACCAATCCCTCGTTTGAAACTACGGAAAAAACGGGGATTATTGGCAAAATCTAAACCGCGATCGCGTACTGTCTGTCCTGCAATAATTTTAGCCGCTTGGGCGTCTTCAATATACACTAGACTGGGAATTAGAGGAGGAAGAGAACTAAGTTGCTGGGATAAACCAGGTAGTTTAACTAATTCAGCCTTTTGTGTAGCTGCATTCCAGCGAGCGATCGCCGTATTACTAGTGCCAAAATCAATCGCATAGGAGGTGGTTGTGCTGGAATTACTTACCATTGCAGAGAATTTAATGTAATCAATCAATAAGTGAGTTTATTGCAAATTAGTTTATCGCATCTTTATCAAGTAATTAGGTAAGAGATAGCAGAATATCTAATCAAGCAGTAAATGAGTCAGGTTATGATGAACTTATATGACTAATTAAATAATTTAAGTTTGCGAACGATAATGAAAAAGCACAGATTTCTAGGTAAAGTGGCTAGCCACGCTACAGCACTTTTTTTAGGAGTCATTTTGACTTTTGGCAGTATTAGAGTAATGTCTTCCCAAGCGGATACATTACCTAACACTAAAATTAACACTAAAAATAATACTATCGCTCTACAGGAAGAACAACTAGCTCAAGCTCCTGTGAGTACTTCCACCAGTTTTGTCACTGCTGCGATCGCCAAAGCGGGGTCGGCGGTAGTGAGAATTGATACTGAGAAGACAGTTGCCCGTAGAGTAGATCCCATTTTTGAAGATCCTTTCTTTCGGGAATTTTTTGGCGATCGCTTTGGTCAGCAGATGCCCAGAGAAAGGCAAGTACGGGGTCAGGGTTCAGGATTTATTACCCAGAAAAACGGAATTGTTTTAACTAATGCCCATGTAGTTAGCGGCGCAGATCGAGTCACAATAACTCTTAAAGATGGACGAGAGTTTGAGGGGGTCGTTAAAGGAACAGATGAAGTTACCGATTTAGCCGTAGTTAAGATTAATGCTCAGGGGGTAGATCTTCCCGTTGCTTCTTTGGGTAATTCTAGTAATGTACAGGTGGGAGATTGGGCGATCGCCGTTGGAAATCCCGTCGGCTTAAACAATACAGTTACTTTGGGTATTATCAGTACTCTAACCCGTTCTTCTGCCCAGGTAGGCATTCCCGATAAA
>JASJDX010000286.1 GCA_030064975.1 Pleurocapsa sp. MO_192.B19 | reverse complement strand
TTTTATGGTGGTCGTAGTTGGTGTCATTATGTCTGTCCTTTCGGTCTGGTACAAATGGTTCTTACTGGACCAAGAGGACTATTGGGTAGTGAAGCGCAAAAAGAACCACCCAGAACTATTACCCAGTCTATGTGTCGCACTTTTGATCGAGAGACTAATAGCGAGAAAATCACCTGTATTAGCTGTAAATCTCCCTGTATGGATATTGACTCAGAAAAAGCATATTGGGAACAAATAACCAAACCAGGCAGAAAATTAGTGCAATATGGCTATTTGGGGCTAGTTTGTGGTTATTTTATTTACTATTACTTATACTCAGGTAATTTTGATTATTATTTCTCTGGTTCTTGGACTCATGAAACAGGTCAAATAGGCAAAATTTTCAACCCAGGCTTTTATTTTGGCGGACAGGCAATTCCGATTCCTAAATTAATTGCTACTCCTCTTACTTTAAGTGTTATAGCTGGCATTTTCTATTTTGTAATCGCCAGAATTGAAAAAATTTACGGTGCTCATCTTAAAAAACAAAATCCTGAGATCGATCGCAAGATTATTCTGCATCGGGTTTTTACCCTAGTCACTTTTGTAGCAGTTAATGCCTTTTATGTATATGGTGGTCGTCCTGAAATTCTGCGCCTCCCCTTTATTGTACAGATGATCTTTAACGCCTTGGTAGTTTTAGTTAGTACTTTTTGGCTATATCGGACTTGGGGACGCACCAATACTCAATACAAAAAAGAAAGTATTGCCGATAAACTGCGTCGTCAACTGAAAAAACTCAAAATCGATTTTACCAGAGTTCTTGGTGGCCGTTCATTAGATGATTTAAAAGCAGATGAACTAGATTTATTAGCCCAGGTTGTTCCTCAAGTTACTCGACAAGATCGTTTACAGGTTTACAAAGGTGTTCTCGGAGAGTCCTTGCAAGCAGGTAACGTAGAAGCAGCCAACAGTCTTAAATCTTTGCAATCGATACGTCAACAGCTAGAAGTCTCAGAAGAAGAACACTATGTCATGTTGACCGAGTTGGAGATTGATGATCCCACCCTACTCAAGTCTACCCAGGAATATGCCCAAGAAGATAGATTACGGATTGACAGTTATCAAGAAGCGATCTCTGAATTACTTCAAGAACTGGTTGATAGTGGAATGCCTGTTGAGGAGGCGGTGAATGCCAGAACCAAACAGATTAGTAACCTGAAAAATGAATATAACATCAATAAGGAAGAACACCTTCAAGTATTAAGCAGACTATTTAATTCTCTGCGCCCCAAAGCCGAAAAACTACTGGCACTACTACAGGTAGAAAACTCTCGCTATCAGATAATCAGTAATTCCCCATATCATAGCAACACTCCAGTATTTCTTCTGTTACGGAAGCTATTGCTAGCCAAAAAACAATTGATTGTTACTCCTCTTTTAGCAGTATTAGAACTACTCAATGATGAACCAGATGCAGTTGAACTGGCTCAACGGACTGGAGTTGTAGCCAAGGACGCGATCACCAAAATTTTTACCTCAGAGCCCCAATGGCAACAGCGTCTAAATCCTAAGCTATATAGGAAATTAATCCCTAATGATTTAAACAGTACCCAAGTAACTTTTGTCAAAGATGGTGGTCCTGCAACCAGACTGCACAGTGAATCTCTCTCGGCAAAAGCATTAGATAATGCTCTATTGGAGCTATTACAAGAACCCAATCCTATTACCGAATCAGCTAGTCTTTATGCCTTAACTCAACTTAACCGAGATAAAGGATTAGCCCAAGCTCAACAAATACTGCAAAAGCCATTACAGAATAATTTAGTTAAAGACACTGCTGCTGGCCTTTTGGGTCAATCTCGTAAAACTTTGGTGATTGAACAATTGTTAAGTATGTCTAGACAGCCTCATTTCCAAACCATGACAACAGAACAATTGTTATCCATAGTGACACAGGCGCAAGAAACTAACCAAGATTTAACCGAAATTGCCCCTCGCTGAGCGGAAAAAATAAATTCAAAACATAAAGATAGCTCCGTTACTCAATAGCAGAGTTATCTTTATGTATTAATAAAACTACTGAAATTTTGATTTTTCTAAGAGGACAATAATGCCAGAAATTATAATCATTGATACCAGAAAGCCACAAGAGACAAAATCAATTCTGCTTGCTCCTGAAAACCAACTTAATCAAGAATGTCTTTTGGGTAGAGATGAACGCTGTCATATAGTGGTAGATGATTCTTTAGCTAGTCGTACCCACGGCAAAATTGCTTTTCGTAACGGTGCTTATTACTACTCTGATTTGGGTAGTAGAAATGGGTCTAGGATTAATAACGAAGATGCCCAACTTAACCAAGAATATTTACTAAAGCCATCCGATACTATAGCTCTGGGAAATCATTTGTTATGGGTAAAAGCGATCTCTGGTATGCAAGCCCCTTCTGCTGCCCCTCAGTCTTTGACTCCTGCTCAGTATATGCCTCTGGCTACTATTGATACTACTAGCCTAGAAACTTGGACTCAAGGCACAAAACAAGTTAAATGTGTGCAAATTATTGATGAAACTGATGATGTAAAAACTTTTACTTTTATGTCAAAGCCTCCTGTCAAATTTAACTATCAGCCAGGACAATTTATTACCCTTAATTTAAATATTAATGGGAAGAGCGTTAAACGTTCCTATTCTATTTCTTCTACTCCCTCTCGTCCCCACAGTATCGAAGTTACCGTTAAACGAGTCCCCGCACCCGCTGATGAGCCTACTGCGCCTCCAGGGTTAGTTAGTAACTGGTTACACGACAACATGAGAGTTGGTAGCCAAATTGAAATTAATGCGCCTATGGGCAAATTTACTAATTTTGCTAATCCTTCGGCTAAAGTATTTTTCATTTCTGCTGGTAGCGGCATTACCCCTATGATGTCTATGTCTCGCTGGATCTGCGACACGGTATCTAATGTAGATATTGTTTTTCTTCATAGCGCACGCAGTCCCAAAGACATTATTTTCCGTCAAGAGTTAGAAATGATGACTGCTCGTTATCCTAACTTCAAACTGGCTATTACCGTTACTCGTCCTGAAAGGGGACAACCCTGGTATGGTTACACGGGCAGAATCAATGAAACCATTTTACCTGCGATCGCTCCTGACTATATGGAACGTACTGTATATGTTTGCGGTCCCAATCCCTTCATGGAAGCTACCAAAGCTTTGCTACAAAAGATCAACTTCCCCATGGACAACTACTACGAAGAAAGTTTTGGCGGAGCGAAGAAGAAGAAAAAGAAATCTATACCTACAGTACCCCCAGGAGATCAGACATCATTAATTCGACCTGCTGTACCTACCTTTAGCCCTACGCCTGCTCCAGTTGCATCTCCGACAATCCCTCCTACCTCAATAGTTAGTAGCTACACACCTGCCCCTGCACCTGCACCTGCCCCTGTCCCTGTCCCTTCACCTGCACCTGCCCCTGTCCCTTCACCTGCACCTGCATCGTCCAGTCCTGTAATTGTCCTGGGAAAATCTGGTCAGGAAATCCCTTGTGATGGCGAAGAAACTATTTTAGACGTTGCTGAAGGTGAAGGGGCAGATTTACCTTTTGGTTGCCGTATGGGAGCTTGCGGAGCTTGTAAAGTTAAGAAATTAGAGGGTGAAGTCATCTATGATGATGATGTCGATTGCGAAGATGGTTATGTTTTGACTTGTGTTGCTAGACCTGTTGGTAGAGTGACGATTGAAGCGTAATTTAGAAGCGTAATTTAACTATGATTGCTCTAAACAATCTCTAAACAATTAGTAATTAGTACTTCTTTGATCTTTCCTCGTTTATCTCCTCTGGAATTAATTGAGCGTGGCATATCTACAAGTTCAATTTTGAATTCACTGTAAATCTCAAGAACCAAAGGCGTAGCAGAATTGGACAGTATAAATCTTACCCTCTTGCGATCTAATCTCTTACAGAGATCCCGCAAGGCAATCTGCATTTCGAGATCAAAACCCTGGCTACTGTAGCTAGTAAAGTTAGAAGTAGTATTAAGAGGAATATATGGGGGATCAAAATAGACAAAGTCTTGAGGGGTAATTTTTGATTCTATTGATAGAAATGAACCGGTTAAAATTTCTGTCTTTTGGAGAGCTTGACTACAGGCGCGGAGGTTTTCAGCATCCACAATTTTGGGATTTTTATATCTGCCAAAAGGGACATTATATTCCCCTTTAGAGTTGACTCGATATAAGCCATTGAAACAAGTTTTGTTGAGGTATATAAAACGGCTAGCTCGTTGAATATCTGTCCAAGAAGCGTATGACCAAAAGCGATCGCTATTACGAATTTGATAGTAGTATTCGGAATTGTAATGGTGTTTTTTTAAATCTAAGATCAGAGCTTCGACATCTTGTTGTATACACCTATAGGTATTGACTAATTCTTGATTAATATCGATTAATATGGCTTTTTGTGGTTTAAGCTGCCAAAAAAGAGCCGCTCCGCCTAAAAAAGGTTCAAAATAAGTCGAAAAATCTTGAGGAATGCGTTTTACGAGTTCAGGAAGCAGTTTTCTTTTACCCCCTACCCATTTGATGAACGGTTTGCAGTCAACCATAAATTTCCATTTCGATTAAAATTTACCCTTATAAACTTTAACTTTTTAATTAGGATTAAAGTCGGTAATAATATTTAGCCCTTCTTCAGAAAGAATAAAGCGATTACGCGACCCCTAGCCTACGGCTCGCCAAACTTTTCCTTTTTTAAGCAAAAACAAAATTATCTTCACCCAAGCTATCGGCAGTAATACCCTGGAAAATAGCTAAATCACTGCCATTAGCTTGAATTAATACATCATCTCCTTGCTGAGTAAAATTAAGCTCACCAAATCCAATGCCTAATCCAGCAATACCGATGACATCTTCAGTAGAATTAAAGTCAGTAACCATATTGGGTGCATTGGGAATTTCGGCAACAGCAATCCAAAACTGGTCTGCACCAACCCCACCAGTTAGAGTATTGTTACCACCATCTCCAGCAAAAAAGCGATGCAGCGAGGTCTTGGGGATTTCCCCCATCTCACAAGGGTAGGTTTCTTACAAAGGTGTGAGTAATGACACAAAAAGAGTGTATAAGTAGAGTCAGAAAGAGAAACAGCTTAAATACATATTAGGTGCAAGATCTGAGCCTCTAACGGGCGCAGTTTTTGCTCCCACAATAGATTAAAATAAGCACATTAGCTACTAAAAATCGAACCTTGACTGAGGAAGGATTTCATAATGTGCAAGTTAAGAGAATACCCTTGTAATGAAATAGTGGATTCTACCATAACCTCAGACTCACAACAGGTTGAATAGCTAGTTTGACAGAATAAAGTAAAGACGGTAAAGTGCCCGTCTTTTTTCGTGTCTTTGCTTAACTGCTTATAAAAATGGGGTATATATGTACCCTGTTTACTTCCCTAGCGGGTTGCCCTACGCTCAAAAGTGAGCAAGATTTGAGCAAAATGCTGTTATCGTGGTGACCTGTTCAAGGGTAGAACCCCTGTACAGTAAAGCCGCTAGGCATACGGAGAGGGAGGGATTCGAACCCTCGAACGGGTCACCCCGTTACAGCATTTCCAGTGCTGCGCCTTCGACCACTCGGCCACCTCTCCAGGCGACTACGAATTTTAATTATACATGGTTAACTGTCCTTGTCCAAGTTTTGAGTAATTCTTTTTTGCTGTAGACTACATACTAAGTAATTTAAACAGCATTTAATCAGCTAATATAATTAATTTGATGAGCAAAACTCACGTCGTCAAGATTCGCGATCGCACGACTGGCAAAGAACACATTGTAGAAGTCCGCGAAGATCAATACATTCTGCAAACTGCCGAACAACAAGATGCCAAACTGCCTTTTTTATGTCGTAATGGTGCTTGTACTAGCTGCGCAGTAAAAATTATTTCTGGAGAATTACATCAGCCCGAAGCAATGGGATTGTCTCCCAAGCTCAAAGAACAGGGCTACGCACTGCTTTGTGTTAGCTATCCTCGCTCAGATTTAGAAGTGGAAACTCAAGAGGAAGACGAAGTATATCAAATGCAGTTTGGTCGTTATTTTGCTAGAGGCAAAGTTAGATTTGGCTTACCTCTAGACGAAGATTAAAATCTCAAGTTGACAATTTTCTACAACTGACAACTGACAATTGACAATTAACAACTTATCTTGTTGGTATTGTTTTATTCATTTCTAGCTTGAACAAAATTAAGTTAATTGTTTTTTGCTGTTGTTTGACATTGTTATTTAGCTGTACTTCTGACTCTAGAAAGATAAATTTACTTTCTGCTAAAGTAACACGAGTAGTTAGTGGTCAGACTATAGAAGTTATGCTGAGAGGAACATCTAATGTTACTCAAGTCCGAATTATGGGGATTGATGCTCCCGATTTACATCAGTCTCCTTGGGGAAAAGCAGCCCAACAAAGATTAGTAGAATGGGTTTTAGACCAACCAATTAAATTAGAAGCAGAAAACCCGAAGCGCAATTGGCAAAGCCACCGCGATCGCTTTAATCGTCTTCATGCTCACGTTTGGTATGAGCAAACTTTAGTCAGTCAGCAATTAGTAAAAGAAGGATATGTATTAGCCAATACTAGATATCCGCACTCATATAGTAAGCTGCTTATAGACGCTCAAGAATTCGCTCGCTTAATGGGTTACGGCATTTGGAATCCAGAACAAGCAATGCGCTACACTCCCAATCAATTTCGTTCTACTACTAAATAATGACTCAAACTGCCACTGAACAACTACAAATCTTTTTAGATATTGCCACCGAATCAGTCCTTGCTGCGGGGGCTGTATTAAAAGAACGTTGGGGTAAATTAAACAATATTCAAGAAAAAGGTCGACCAGGAGACTTAGTAACCGAAGCTGATAAGCTGGCAGAAGCCCAAGTTTTAAAAATATTAAATCTTCACTTACCAGAACACCAAATTTTAGCCGAAGAGTCGGGGGCATTGGGTAATACTAATAGCAAATATCTGTGGGCGATCGATCCCCTAGATGGTACGACTAACTATGCTCATGGGTTACCTATGGCAGCAACTTCTGTAGGCTTGATGATTGATGGAGTACCCTCAGTCGGTGCAGTTTATAATCCTTTTAGCAATGAACTATTTCGTGCAGCGAGAGGTTTGGGGGCTACCTGCAATCGTCGTCCAATTCAAGTTTCTCCAACTTCAGAATTAACTCAAAGTCTTTTAATTACTGGGTTTGCTTACGATCGCCGAGAAACCACAGACAATAACTATGCAGAATTTTGTCATCTAACTCATTTAACCCAAGGAGTTCGTCGTCTAGGTTGTGCTTCGATGGATCTAGCAGGAGTAGCTTGTGGCAGATTGGATGGTTATTGGGAAAGAGGACTTCAACCCTGGGATATAACAGCAGGAATTGTAATCTTAGAAGAAGCAGGGGGCAAAGTTACAGCTTATGATGGTAGTCCTCTAGATATTAATTCTGGTCGTATCCTCGCTACTAATAGTCTAATTCACGATAGTTTAAGCCAGGCTTTGTTAGAAACTCCTCCTCTGGCAGAATGGAAATCATAGTTCTTGCTGAAAGATTTACTGGGCTATTTGATAGATATGCTCTGTTGAAACGTTTCTTGTGAACCTCAATATGCAAGTTAAACGTTGATCCTAAGCGATTTGACCAACGGTCACAG
>JASJDX010000285.1 GCA_030064975.1 Pleurocapsa sp. MO_192.B19 | reverse complement strand
ACCGCCGTCCAACTAATTAGCACTGCAAAACCCCACGCCAAAGATAAAACGATCTGGGGAACAGGAAATACTCGCTTTGCTAGGGGATAAAAAATAATCATAGGAACAGCAGCAATACAGAGTATAAAACTAAGACGATTTAGATAAAATGCTAGTATCGCAGCGCAAACTAGAGCGATCGCAAAAATAATAATTCCTACCCTCACCGAAAGAGCGCGAGATGCTAATGGGCGAGACTTCGTTCGGGCTACCTGGGGGTCAATATCTTTATCCCACAAATCGTTAATTACACAACCTGCAGCACTGGTAGCTAAAGTTCCTAGAACTATTACTCCCACTAAAGGGATGGGAGGATTTCCCTTAGCAGCTAAAAAGACTGCCCATAACGCAGGAATCATTAAGATTAATCTACCTGCTGGCTTATCCCAACGCAAAAGACGAATTACTTTTTGCCAGGTTGGTTCGATAGTGGGTTGATATTGAGTCATATTTTAATATTTGTCAGTCAATCTTAAATAGTCTTGATACTAAGTTAATAAATATTTAAAAAGTTTAAGCGATACTGCTCTGGTTCGCAAAATCCATGAGATTATAAGATTATCTTAATAATTTGATAGAGAAAAGTTATTATTCTAGAAGACTTTTCATGATTAATTTTATCCATAAATCTGCTACCAAAGCGAGTTTTAACTACATACAATTACCATGAACAAACAGATTATTGCGGCGATCGACATCGGCACTAACTCAATCCATATGGTAATTGTTCAGGTAGAGCCATCTCTGCCATCTTTTACAGTAATTGCCAAAGAAAAAGATACAGTTCGTTTGGGCGATCGCGATGCAGCAACAGGGAAACTAACCCCAGAAGCTATCAAACGTTCCCTCGCCACCCTAAGACGTTGTAAAGAGCTAGCTACTAGCTTAAAGGCTAAGCAAATTATAGCCGTAGCCACAAGCGCAACTAGAGAAGCCCCCAACGGGGAAGATTTTTTACGCCAAATCGAATTGGAATTAGGTATTGTTGTTAATCTTATTTCTGGTCAAGAAGAAGCTCGACGGATTTATCTTGGTGTACTGTCGGGAATGGATTTCAACGATCAGCCTCATATTATTATTGATATTGGTGGTGGTTCGACTGAACTAATACTGGCAGATATTCATGAACCTCGTTTTTTAAGCAGTACTAAAGTCGGTGCAGTACGTTTGTCTAAAGAATTTGTCACTACAGATCCGATTAGTGATGGTGAATTAAAGGTTTTAAGGGCTTATGTTAGAGGAATGCTAGAGCGTTCTGTAGAAGAGATTTGGCATAATTTACAGTTAAACGAAGTACCCCGCCTGGTTGGGACATCTGGCACAATTGAAACCCTGGCAATAATTCATGCTAAAGAAGAATTAGATACAGTTCCCGATCCTTTAAATGGCTATGAAATAAGTCGTAAGGACATTGAAAAGCTGGTCAAAAAGCTGGCAAAAATGAGCTACAAAGAACGGTTAGATGTACCAGGTATTTCCGAAAGAAGAGCCGAAATTATTGTGCCAGGGGCGGTTATTTTGTTGGAAGCAATGAGAATGCTCAAGCTAGACTCTGTAATGGTCTGTGAAAGAGCATTGCGAGAAGGCATGATCGTTGATTGGATGTTAACTCGTGGGTTAATTAATAGTCGGTTACGTTATCAAAACGAGGTCAAAAATCGCAACGTCTTAAAAATTGCTCACAAATATCATGTGGATTTAGACTACAGTCAACGTGTAACAAAGTTCGCCTTAAGCATTTTCGATCAACTACAGGGCAAATTACACTCCTGGGGTATAGCAGAAAAAGAGTTATTATGGTCAGCAGCAATTTTACACAACTGTGGAGTTTATGTTAGCCACTCATCACACCACAAACATTCCTATTATCTAATTCGTAACGCTGAATTACTAGGGTTTACCGAATTAGAATTAGAACTAATTGCTAATATTGCCCGCTACCACCGCAAAAGTAAGCCTAAGAAAAAACACGAACCCTATGATAGACTTACCCATAAACAATATCAGCTAATGGTCAGACAGCTGAGTGCAATCCTCAGACTGGCAGTAGCTTTAGACCGCAGAAACAAAGGTGCGATCGCTGGAGTTGACTGTCAATATGATAGTCATAATCGCTCGCTTCAGTTTCAAATAAAGCCTTCAGAAGCTGGGGATAAGTGTGCTTTAGAGTTATGGAACTTGAGTTATAAGAAAGAAGTTTTTGAAGAGGAATTTAATGTTGAACTAATTGCAACTATCTCTGAAACTAAGCTGCCTGTTGCTAGTATTAATATCTGATGTTACGCACCGAGCAATCTCTAAAGACTGGGAAAGCGCACCGCCCGTGGCGGGGAAACCTCGCCAATAAGGACGAAGCAAGAAGGGGAAAAGGTCATCAATTTAATAGGTTGGCAAAATTCAATTTAGCGTTGATGATTGGTTAAAACTGAAAAGAAAAAGAAAATGAAATGTGTAATCAATTTTTCTTACCCATTTATCAAACCCTAATTAAATAATGACAGCAGAATTAACGGCGATCGCTAATAATCAAAACTGGTCTGAGGTTTACGATTTAGCCGACATCTACCGAAACCAGCAACAATGGCAGAAAGCGGCAATAGCTTTTCAGCGTGCGATTCAACTTAGACCTAATTTTTTTTGGTCGTATCATCATTTAGGAGATGTCTTAACTAAGCTAAAACAATGGGAGCGGGCGGTTCAAGCATATCGTCGTGCCGTCGAACTTGATCCCAACTTTTTTTGGTCTCGTCATAACCTAGCAGATGTCCTAACTAAACTGCAACAATGGGATCAGGCGGTTCAAGCATATCGCCGTGCAGTCGAACTTGACCCCAACTTTTTTTGGTCTTGGCATAATCTGGCAGATGCCCTGACTAAACTGCAACAATGGGATAGAGCGATCGCTAATTATCTCCAAGCCATTCAGTTACAACCAGAACACCAACTTGTCTATCAAAAATTAGGTACGGCTTTTAAGCAACGAGGTAATTTAGAAGAATCGATTCAATATTATCGTCAGTTAATACAATCTCCAAACCAGAATTCAATTTTTAGTATCCTCAAAGGCAAGCCAGAATTATTACTTAATATTGCTAATACTCTAGCTAGAGAACATCAAAATATCAGTGCGATTATTCTCTATTATCTCGTGTTAGAAATTCAGCCAAATCAAACTAACGTTTTGCAACAACTTGCCCAGCTACTCCAGCAGCAAAACCAATTAGAAAGAAATATTGCCTCCCGTCGTCAAAAGCTAGAAAGTAATCAACAAGGCGAATTATTAACTAGGCTGGCAACAAATCTCACTCCAAAAACCAAAATCAATCATCTTCCTGGGCGTATTATAGTTAAAAACAATTGTTCTATTTTGCCAACACAACTAGAGGATTTATGTGATGCAGTGGGGTGGCAGCGTCGCCCCCTGAATAAGGTTAAGCAAGCTCTGGATAATAGTTTTAGTCAAGTTTCTGCTTGGCATATTCATGATGGAGAACAACGGTTAATTGGATTTGCTAGAGCCGTTTCAGATAATACTTTTCATGCCACCTTGCTAGATATCATAGTTCATCCCGATTTTCAGGGTATAGGTTTAGGCAAAACTATTGTCAAAAGCCTGATCGAGAAACTTCACGCAGCAGAAATTGTAGACATCACCTTATTTGCTAGTCCTCATATTCTGGATTTTTATCACAAGTTAGGATTTATCTCCCAACCAAACAATCTTCAGTGGATGCTATGGTGTCCTGAGAAATAATTAAGGAAATTCAATTTTAGAGGCATACAAACTTTGCAAGCGACGCAATCCAGCATTGACTTGAAAGAAAAGATCCCCTTTACCTAAAAGACACGCTGCTTCTGTGGATGTACCTCCTAAAATAATTTTTGAATCAGCTTCGCTTGCAGTAGTAAGAGCAACTCTTCCTGGTAAGTTAGAGCGAATAATAGGCGTAACTACACCCGCTTCTGGACGTTGGGTAGCAACAATTAAGTGAATTCCTGCTGCTCTTGCCATTGCGCCTAAACGTTTGATACTAGTTTCTAAAGCATTGCGAGTTTCTTTTTCAGTCATAAAATCAGCATATTCATCAAAGATACAAACAATACGGGGTAATTGGTATTTGCTGGATGTTTGTTTTTGGTTATAAGCATCGAGATGAGGGCATCCTGCTGATTCAAATTGTTTGTACCGTTTGTCCATTTCGGTGACTAATTTCTCCATTAAAGCGATCGCAGCTTCGCTATCTTTGACTACTGGCGAGAGTAACCAAGGCATTTGATTAAATTCGGGAAAGGTTACTCGTTTAGGATCGACTAAAGCAATTTTAATTTGTTCGGGAGAATGACGATATATCAGGCTGAGGAGGAGCGATCGCAAAAATTCACTTTTACCGCTTCCCGTTGTACCTCCAACCAAAAAATGACAAGTATTAGGATCGGCTAAATCTACCTCTACTAATTTCCCTTCTAAATCGACTCCAATAGCAATAGTCACGGCTGCGTCATCCTGTTTTGGCTGGGGTTGAATATAATTTTTGAAGTGAGCGATCTGACGATCTTCGCGGGGTAGATCGACACTGACATAACCTGCCTGAGTAGCAATTAACGGAGGATGAGTAACACCCAACTGTACCTGCAAGTCGGCTGCTAATTTCAGGATGGCTGCTACCTTGACTCCTTTACCTGGTTTGAGCTTAATCCGAATAAAACTAGATCCTGCGATCGCGCCTATATATTCTACGTTGACTTTAAAGGATTTGAGAATATCTACTAATTCTCGCCCAATTGGTTCGGGATCGATCGCTAGCTTTTTGTTACCTAGTAATAGTGGATTTGGATTTATCAGCGGTTTTTTATCTGATTCTTCATTTAAAGCATTGAAAACATTAGAAGAAAAATAACTTTGACATTTTTCTTGTTGAGGACAGATCTGACACAAATCGGCATTACTAGTAGTTGCTGGTGCGTCTGATTGTGCTGGTTGCCATTGCAGCCATTGTTGCATCTGCTGTAATTTATGCGGAATAACCTGATGCAGATTGGTTTCTAGTTCCGACCAAGGATAATAATATTCTTTGAATTCTGGTAAAACACAATAGACAGCCGAGTCTACAGGTACTTGTTTGGTTTGCTGAATCATATAGCTATAGAGAGCAACCTGTACCAACTGTGCAGAAGGATCGACGGGAGCGTAGGTTTTTAACTCAACTACACAAAGATGATTTTTATTGTAATCATAAATCAGACAGTCTAATCTTCCAGCTATCGGCTGTTTTGTTGTACCATCAGATAAATCAAAATCATGTTGCAACACAGATTCTGTAGAGATAAAAGTGCGCTCAAAGATATCATTGGCATTACAATAAGCGCGGTTTTTAATTAATAGTTCCGTCCATTTTTGAATTAAATTTCTTAATCCTTGCCAAATTTGATTCAATGCTGGTGCTAACTCTGGTTTGGTTTGAATGGTTGGTTGCAGATAGTTGGGAAAAAAGACGCGACTATAGAAGATATCTTGCATT
This sequence comes from Pleurocapsa sp. MO_192.B19, assembly GCA_030064975.1. Classification (GTDB taxonomy): domain Bacteria; phylum Cyanobacteriota; class Cyanobacteriia; order Cyanobacteriales; family Xenococcaceae; genus Waterburya. Next base: position 2,133 of record JASJDX010000285.1, on the reverse strand, counting down.
TCTAGAGCGATGTCTTCGACTAGCTTCGCAATCGCTTCTATTTCTAGTTTTTCTACTGATGGCTCGAATAAAGCTCTAAACTGGGGTTCTTTTTTTACTGTATTAATAAACTCATCAGCCAGTTTATGAAAAATATTACCAATGCCTAGAGTGCCAGATTTCGGGATAATTGACATCCTCCCGTCGGCATGTGCTGTCGGGATTCCTAAGAATCTAGAGGTTCTTGGTTCGGCGAATCTCCGTTAGACGACAGGCTTACGCCAACCGCCCAAGAGGGAGTTTCTCCCCAAGCGTAACTTCCGAGATGCCCTCCCGTACTTAGTCCTTTTTTCAGGATATTGATACTGGCTGCTATATCTCTATCTTCTGTATACCCACATTTACAAACGTGAGTACGAGCTGAAAGAGATTTTTTGATTCTGACTCCACAAGCAGGACAATCCTGTGAAGTGTGATGCGGTGGAACGGCAATTGTTATCTTGCCAAATTTCCAGCCGAAATACTCAACCCATTTTCTGAATTGAGTCCAGCCAGCATCAGATATGCTTTTAGACAATCTTCGATTACGAACTAGATTTCTGACATTTAAATCTTCATAGACGATGCAATCGTTAGATGCACATACACAACGCGCTACTCTTTTAGCGTGTTCTTCACGTTGTCTACTTACTTTTAAATGCAGTTTGGCATAGCGTTTTCTAGCTTTATGGTAGTTCTTGGATTGTTTTTTTCCTTTTTGGTATTTTTTAGACTTGCGTCTGTTTAAACGATTAAGACGTTTTTCGCTTTTTCTATAGAATCTAGGATTTGGTTCTAAGTAACCATTGCTGTCAGCATAGAATTCCTTTAATCCCATATCCAAACCGATAGCTCTACCTGTTGGCTGCATATCTTCTTTGACTTCGATAGATATACAGAATTGACAATAGTAGCCATCCACACGACGAACTAACCTTACTCGTTTAATTTGCTCTGGTTGATAGAAATAGATGTCACGACTACCAACTAGCTTGACTCTGCCAATATTGTTTTTATCGGTAAAAGTAATATGCTTCTTGGTTTGCTCATCTAGCTTCCAACCCGATTTTTTATACTCAATTGAACGAGAATGTTTTTTGAACCTGGGATAGCCTTTCTTCCCTGGTATTTTCTGTTTACAGTTATCAAAAAATCTAGAAATACTTGACCATGCTCGTTCGGCAGATGATTGTCTAGCCGTTGAGTTTAAATTATTAGCAAAACTATATTCTTTAGCTAAGATTCGACAATACTTGTTCAGGTCGTATTTGTTGACACCTTTATTATCCATCCAATAGCGCAAAGCTTTGTTTCGGACAAATTGACCTGTGCGTATAGCTTCGTCAATTGCCCTGTATTGATGTTGTTTTGCTTTGATTTTATACTCAATTACAATCATGTATTTATGCTACCATGTTTAGCACAAATATTGTTGCTTCGCATTTATTTGTTGGCAAAAATTCATCCCATCAGCATAGCTGAGGGTCTTCTTTTTGCATTTAAAGATAAAGTCTTGCCAGCAAAATGTTTACTCAAATAAAATAATCGGGGACACTCAACAGCAACGCGTACATCGGTAACGCTGAAGGATTTAGGCTGTGCTAAAGGCATATCTGGCTTAAATTCTAATAAACGATGATGAACACTAGCTAAATAAACCACGTCCATCTTGGCATACTTTATTTGTGTTTCACTTAGAGGTCTTTTTCCCCAGTCGCTTCCTTGTTCGTTCTCTATTTCTGCTGGATCAAAGTTACACAATTCCACAGCCAAGGTTTTTAGCTTGAGGTTGCTTGTCCCTAAAGCTTGTTTAGTGATTTTTTGAGCTATTTTTAAGGTACAGGTAACGTTTTTAGCTTTTTCTTTACCGAGATATTTCAAATCGAAACTAGCATTATGAAACACCTTTTCAATGCTGGCATTAGTCATAATGCGAGCGATAAATTCTGCTACTACTTCTGGCTTATCTAAGACATCCAAAATATAAGCTGATTCTCCTGTCATGTCTTGAGGATCGGCTAATACCTGGATTAAAGATAGTCGGGGATGTTTAGTTTGCCAGTCGGCTATTTCTGTATCTAGCCATAAAGTTTCAAAAGCTGCAAGATGAGTAAT
>JASJDX010000284.1 GCA_030064975.1 Pleurocapsa sp. MO_192.B19 | reverse complement strand
TCTAATCTGTCACCAACAGATTCATTACAGTTGACTTTTGTGATTTGCTTGAGCCGAGTGCTTTGAAAGTTGCACGCTCGGTTCTGAGGGGGGAAGGGGACAGTGATGTCCCTGCCCTACCCGACTCATCTTAAAAGCAAACGACAATGCTGAAAAACTACTCGCCAAAGTTGAAGAATTTCTCGCTGAACGGGGAATGAATGTCAGTCAGAAGAAGACTAAGGTAACAGCCTCGACAGATGGCTTTGACTTCCTTGGATGGCACTTCTATGTCCAAAAAGGAAACGGAAAATTTAGAAGCACTCCCTCAGTGGACAACTTCAAAGCTTTTCGTCGCAAAGTTAAACACATCGTTAACAACTCTAATTATGGCGCGAAAACAAAAGTGTCAAAGCTTTCCCCAGTCGTCAGAGGATGGCGAAACTATCATAAATACTGCAAGATGGACGGTTCAAGGTTCAGCTTATGGAGCTTAAACCACAGAACATTCAAGGTGTTCTTAAAACAAAAGACCATCAACCGCCACCAAGCAGAAAAGATGGTTAAAATAGCCTTTCCAAGCGTTAAGTACTCAGAAAACAGATTTGTCAACGTCAAAGGTAATAAGTCACCTTTCGACGGAGACATTAATTACTGGTCAAAGAGAAACAGCGTCCTCTACGACGGAGCCACAGCCAAGACACTTAGGAAACAAAGTCATTCATGCGGACACTGTGGGTTAAAATTTCTCGAAGGAGAAAAAGTAGAGTTACATCACATTGATGGTAATCATAGCAACTGGGAAGCTAAGAATCTTCTGGCAATCCACAGAAGTTGTCACCACTACGTTCATATGAGCAAAAGTCGGAAAGACTGAAGATATTCGGGAGCCGTGTGCGGTGAAAGTCGCACGCACGGATCTAACAGAGAGGGGCGAGAGGTTATACTCTCCCTCGACTCTACCAACTCATAAACCAGATTTGACTAAGATTAGATCGTTACTTAAAGCTGATACTGAAGGTGCAATTGGTTGGGCATCTTTTTCTGAAAGTCATGAATATTCTGTAACTATTAGATAATTGTCAAGCGCGATTGCTTTAAACTACGGGCGATCGCTTTGAACTGGGAGGTAAATAAAATCGAAGATCAAACCATACAGGCTTTAGAAGATGCCTATAACTCTCTTCAACAGATTGTTGTCAATTTATATGCTGAAGCGGATAATGCGGTAGAGTCGCGGCAATTATAATGATGCTAGTTTACTTCAGTCCCAAGGAGACAAGCTTTACGAGACGCTAGAGAATTTGGGAGTAGTTATTGAAGAACAGGAGGAATAATTTATGACCGATATTCAAGCTCAAATCAAACATTATTCATCTCAAGCAGTTGAGTTAAGTAAACAAGCCCAAGAAGCCTCAAAACGAGATTTTACTAAAGGAAAAGCATTGATGAAAAGAGCTTACCAAGCGAGTCAAAATTGTCAGAACTTGATTCAACAATATCGGCAGAGTCTTGAGCCACAGAGTAAAAGCTAAACGGGGAGAAAGTTTGACCCGTGACTCAATAATTAATTAACTTTTATGCCGATTGTTGCCACACATTACCGATCGCTGCTGCAATCCTTATAGTCAATTCCAATGGTGCTGCCTTAAGCTTTTTGGTAATTTCTTCCTCACTAGAGTTGAGGTGAAGAATAATTAACTTTTCTGACAAATGACATTTATCTTTATTGGACAAAACACAAACCTCACTCTTTTAGGAATATATGCTCTGAATACTGATGTATTGCAGAACACAAAAACTAATTTAAGTGGTTTTGTTTGATTTAGAATCCGTAGAAATACTGGACTGAGTAGAAATACTTGATTGAAGGGATTTACTCAAAGCGACCATCAACGCTCCTTTTTCTGCCAAACTCATCTCTTCAACTGGCTTACTTTTTCCACCTATATAAGCTGCAAACACTTGTCTGGCTCTAGGATTAATAGATTCAGCAGCATCGAGTAAAGCGTCTAAAAAATTAGTCCCCATGTTGGCTTTCGTGCCGTTACGAAATGATGAAACTCTCGATTGGCTGACTCCAGAGCGATCGCATACCTCTTTAGCTTCGATGTCTAACACTTTGAGCATCTTATCGAAAGCCTCATTAAGCCTGAGTTTCTTGGCAGTCATATATTAACAATTCTATCTCGGTTGATTGCACTTCTATCCCGTTGAAGTAAGATAGATGAGAGATAGTCAATTATGCCAGAAACTTTAACGATAAATACCGTCAAAAATGCCAGATTTATAAATTAATCGTAAAGAAATCTATGAATAATACAGAGTAAGTGCAAATAAAGCTATACAATATGCCTAGATAAGGCGAAAACAGTTGCCTTTACTTTGGTCGGTAGAACAACTGCTCTCTTCTCTTTTAAACCCAACCGCCTTCTCTATTGAGATAGGTGGCGCGGTTTTCGTGTACAAATATTTGGCCACACTTGAATTATGCCACAAACTACCGTTGAAAAGAAGTCTTTCCGTGTAAGAGTTGGTAAAACTCAGCACAAGATCGCCTCTATAACTTACCAAAAGCCTATTTTCATTAAGTTTCAAGGATTCCCTAAAAATATTGCCAGAGGTGAAAAGTAATGCGAATAGTTACTTTTGGCAATCCCTACCTCAAGGTATTCGGAAAAGAAATCAAGTTCGATACTATTCCTGTCTCTGGTTCGTTTGCCCTCTTCAATGGTGGCGGCGATGCTTAATCAACAAACTTTATCTGGATTCCTTGCATGGAAAAAAGTATTAGAGCTAACCAGACCTGTTGATGACAGCCGCGAACTTTGGCTCAAACTCGGTCACAATAAATTTATTGTTGGCAACTATTCACCCGACGGGCATATGACCGCTTGGCATACCAAGGGCAGTGGTCGCAATCGAGTTAGAACTCAATTAATCCCTGATTGTTGGGAATTTGTAAGCTTTTGGGCAAAAAATAACGACGGTGGCGTATTCTTCATTCCCACACAGCCACAGGGATATCCAATCAAAGAAGCGATCGCCGTCTCGGATGACGTTGCAGCAGAATTAGATGACGGCACGGCAGAGGAACAATGGCAGAAGATCTCAGAATTTGCCCTGATATCGGGATTAGAACCTGCCTACATAATTCATTCTGGCTCTAAATCCTACCATCCCCACTGGAAAGCAACAGAACATCTACCCATTGAGAAAACAATCTATGTAAGGCAATTAACCTGTATCGCTCTAGATTCCGACACAGCGTGCGCCAATCCTCATCAACCAATGAGAATTGCTGGTTTTGACCGCAGGGAGAAAGGCAAAGAACAGACTTTAGAGTATTGGAGCGAATCTCGTTACAGCTACGACCAATTAATCGCGGGAATTAGGGCTTATTTTGCGGCTAAAAATATTCCCTTTCCTGAAGATATATCAGAAGAACGCTGGCGAATTTATAAGAAGGGACGCAGGGATGGCCAGATCGATTTATCGATTCTGAGCTTACCAGAATCGGAACTTTATCCCAAACCTGTTTATAAATCTACGCCCACTGTATCTACTACTTATACAGGCTCAATACCTCTAGAACTAGCACTTTCGTCATCTAATCAGTCAGCTTTGAAAGGAGTAGGCAGCGATCGCAACAATACGGGACTGGCTTTAGCTAGAGATTTAATTGGCTGTCATGATTGGCTAATCAGCAATGGTTATGCAGTTGAGGGCGATCCATACGACTTATTTATCAATTACTGCTACTCCTGTACGAATGGGGGTGGATGGAACTCAAGAGAATGGTCGGCTATTTGGCGTTCGGCTCGTAGAGGTAATCCTGCCCCAGCAAGAAGAGACTTAACTAATTTTGTTCACTGGTATCGCTGGTCGAATGATAGCGAGTATCAACAAGCAGCTCGCGCGAGCTGTCAATCAAAAAATAAATCAGTTGACCAACGAATTACCAAAGAAGAATACGATCGCCGTTTCACTCTACCCAGAGTAATTAAAGCTTTTGGCAACAAAATTAAATCTGTTAAGAAAAAATTTAATGGCTACGGTTTTACCAAAGAGCAACTTGAGAAACAAGCCGAGATTAAATGCCAACCCAAGTATTACAAAAAGCCGTCGCGATTAGATGTTTGGGCAAAAAGTCATCAGAAATATACAGCGGATTCTTCTCAAACAGGTTCGGGTAAATCCTTTGATTCTGGAAGAGCGAAGCCTGTTGACTTTAATGCTGAGAAAATAATTTACATCACGAATGAGCCGAGAAACGTAACCACTGAAACTCTAAAAGACGGTTGGGCAGTTAGCTCTGGAAGGCACGACGGGTTAGTTAAAGACCAACACGGGAAAATCAGACGGGCAAAAGGGGATGAAGGTGAAAAGATAGTTTCGACTGCTAACTGTATGCGGACAGAAACTATCGCCGCATTATCTAAGAAAAATGTCGCGAGTGCTAATTCTGCTGAATTAATTTGCGGTGGCTGCCCCCAATACGGACTTTGTAAGTCTGGTATCCGAGCCAAAAATGTGCCAACGGGTTATCTTGGCGCTCGCGCATCGGCATTAGCCAGTGACAAAATTATCATTCATCCATCTAGTCTTCCTAGTCCTGAGCATTTTGATTACTCATCAGTAGTTTTGCTTTGGGATGAGTGGACAACAATTTTAACTAACACCAAACAGATTAAAGTTTGGTCGTCAGATCTAAAAGAAATAATTCTCCACCTTACTACCAAAACACCCGATTTAATACCGAGCCTGCTTCCTCTATTTACAGAGTTGGGAAAAATCTTTGATGAAAAAGCACCAACTAGATTCGGATGGAGTCATGGAGCTTTGACCGAGAGATTAAAACCAGTACTGCCCGAAGATCTAGAGCTAGATGCTCTTGCTCTTGCCACCGAGCCTAATCTAGATGCTCTCAACCCTACCAAAGACTATGGCTGCGATATTCAGGAGCTGCCAAAAGAGGTCAAGAAGTTAATGACAGAACCCGACCATCAAACCGCAGTGCGTGTGGAAGCTGAAACCCTCAAACAATGGATTGTACCTTTCTTAAAAGTTTTATCTGGCGGCACTGGTTATCTCAGTAAATCGGGTGGACTGCTAACAATTACCGTACCTGACACCAGATTGATTGATCTTGCCCATGCTGCCAAGAAAAATATCTTTATGGATGCAACTGGTCATTTGCCAGACTTAGCGGCTAATTTAGGCGTTGAGCCATCGGAAATCGAACATATAGCCGCCTCACCCAACTTCAAAGGTGCTGATGTGAAAGTTATTCAAGTTGCTGGATTAGGCAGATTAGGACAACAGCGAGGCAAACATCAAGAACGCCAAACCGCGGCGATTACCAAAGCCTTACAAGAGAAACACCCGGGCATTAGAAAGATTGCGTTTAAGAGATTCGCATCCGACTCCGATTTACGCTGGTTCGTGGAATCGAGAGGTGCTAATGATGCAGAGAAAGATACGGCTTTAATCCTAGAAGGAATCCCCACACCCAATATTGAAGCTTTAGCTGCGGAGTTTACTTGTTTGTTTGGTCTCCCTCCCCAACCTGGAACAACCAAAGTTAAATACCATCTTGAGCTGACCAATGCAGGGAAACCCAATTCAGGCTCTCCTTACTTGGAGATAAACGAGTCAATTGAGCCTCAATTCCGCGCCTTTGTCCGCAGAAAAATATTAGCCGCAATTCGTCAGGCTGTTGGCAGATTAAGAGCCAACAAACGTGAAGGTGAAGAACTAATCATTTATATCTTGGGTGATTACCCATTGGATCTACCAGTTGAGTTGGTCAAAGCAATAGATATTACTCCCGAAGCTGCTAGCAAAATTGAGCAAACTGAAATGGCCATCAAAGGTGCGCTCGCTCAACTGAAATCTGAAGGTCAGAAAGTTACTCAAACAGCTATAGCCAAGATTACAGGCTACTCTCAGGGTTATATATCTCGGTTCAAAAAACTATTACTTTTGCTACTAGAAGACATTAATAGCAAAAGTAATAATTCTGACCCCCCTTCAAAAGAGGTGGAATGGTTGGCAAAAGAATACTTCCCGAACCTGGAAAAAGCGCAGTTACCAGAGGATATATTTAATCTGTCTCAAGATTTCAGCGCTCGCGACTTCTTATTACTGTTCGATTTACTATCTCAAAGGTTAAAACGAGACTTAATTTATTGGCTGTTAGCGACACAGCCTGAGTCGGTGACGACTCAATTAGGGTCGGAGGTGCTGTCATGAACGAAGCCGAATTAAAAAATTTAGACAGCAATAAATCATCAGGGCGATTGCGCGGAGCGCACTGCGGAGGGCAATCGCCTGAGGGAACAGGAAATAACATTACTAGGGAATATGAACCATGCTATTACACCTCGATCTCTTCTCAGGGTGTGGAGGATTCAGCTTGGCAGCAGAGCAACTGGGGGGAATACAGACAACTCAGCTTGTGGAAATCAATCCCGACGCACAGCTCGTCCTCAGACACCACTTCCCAGGAGTGCCAATTCACTCAGATATCAGAGACTACCACCCAGAACCAGGAAAATTTGACCTCATTACAATGGGATTCCCCTGCACTGGAACATCAAACGCAGGAAGTAGAACAGGACTCCAGCATCCAGCTTCATCTCTTTGGCGAGAAGGGCTTAGAGTATTGCTCGAAGCTCAACCCAAGTTCTGTGTTATGGAACAGCCTCAAGGAGTTATCAGACGAGGACTTCGAGCTATTCTTGGGGGACTTAGTTTGGCAGGATATTCTTTTGAAATTGAAACAGTCGCGGCGGCAAGCCTTGGAGCTGGACAACAGAGGCACAGACTGTTTATCATTTCCTACCCTGACCAGTGGGCAAACCTCTACCAAAATGCGCCCTGCTGGTCAAGTCAAATGCGAGAAATGGTTCAAAGACAACGGGCTAATTCAACCTGGTTATCAGTTAAGCGCACAGGCAATGGCTCTGATTATGGGATTTCCCCCGAACTGGTTCGATTGTCTGTCCCCAGTAAAACCCCAGGAAGAATCAGAGCCAGATATCTCGCAGGACGAACAGTCACCCCAGCACAAGCAGCCGTTGCCCTCCGCCGAGTCCTATATCTCAACTCAATTACTGGGGGGTGATGAAAATTCCCCCCTATCTACAGAAAGTAGTTCATCACTTAGCCAAAATATATTTATTCCCTGTCTGGTCAAGCAACCCAAACAACCAGAAGTTAGAGGATTAATCAAACAGGATTTAGGCGATTGCCCGAAGGGCAGTGGCGGAGCCAATCGCTTTGATGTTTATATCCCAGATTCGGATTCAACCATTACCGTTTCCAAGCTGTTTGTCTATCCCGATTTATCGCAGCTCGACAAATGTTCTAGGAAAAATCTACCCGCTAGTAAAAAATGTTCTAGCAAACAAAGTCCCCCCAGCAAAACTCCCCCCAGCAAAATTCGCAGACAAAAGGGAGAAGGCAGCGGAGCGATTTTTTATCGTACAGTTACGAGGAATGGCAGAGACTATCAACAGGCTTATTATCACTGGCGAGAGAACGGGAAACAAAGAACTAAATACATCCCCAAGAAGCTACTAGATAAGGTAAAACAAGCTGAATCTAGAAAATTGCCAGTTG
>JASJDX010000008.1 GCA_030064975.1 Pleurocapsa sp. MO_192.B19 | reverse complement strand
GAATCTGAAGAAGCAAATGAACCTTTAGCCTATGCTATGCTTGCTTCTTTAGCCTATACCGAAAGGGACTGGGAAAGTATTAAAAAATATGCCATTAAAACTTTAGAATCGGCTCAATTTTTAAGTGCTAAAGATCCTGTGCGGGGTAATTTATATTTAGCAGTGGGGCATTTTTTAGATGGGGCATATATTTATGAAAAACAAGGTGCAATAGATGCCGTAAATAAGTTACAATTAGTGTTTAAATATTTAGATGAGGCAGAAGAAAATGACCCCAATGACCCTGAGTTTAACTTAATAAAAGGCTATATGGATTTATTATTAGCCGTAAACTTGCCTTTTTCTAGTCCCGAACAAACGATAACTCGTTTTGAAGCCTATGCTGCACCTAATTATTTGGTAGATCGTGGTTTGGCGGTAGCTTATCGCGATTTAAAACAATACGATCGGGCTTTAAAATATGCTAATAAAGCTTTAGAAACTGCCCCTGATAATCCAGAACATTACTATTTAAAAGGACAAATTTTAAGACAAATTGGCAAGAATAAAAATGATATTAAAGTATTAGAAAATGCCATGGAAAACTTTGAGCAAGCTTTAGAAAAATCGGCGCAATTACCCGATTTTGTCTTAAAAACTCTTGAGAAAGAGAATCGTTTGACTCAAGAAAAAATTGCAGAAATTGAATCAGGAACAGCAGCTGAAAGTAATTGAGAAAAGTGACTGATACTCCATTCCCTGCCCATATGCGGTAACAATTAACTTTTATTTGGCTTTAAAGATATTGGAGGTTCACAGTGATTGGTTTCTAATTTTGAACTTTAAATTAGCTATTAATAACCAACAACTAACCAGTCTTATTTTTCTTCGCTAGTCTTTCTTGGATGACTAGAGTCAGCAGGGTAATGGCAGTTAAAGGAAGAGCAAAACCGAGCATGATGTTAGTGTATACAGGAAGACTTTCATGGTTTAAAGCATCTAGAATGAGATAGGCATTGTATGCCAAATAATAAAATAAGAACATCAAACCTTCCCAACGGTCAATCCGTTTACCAGAATAAAAAATTGGTAGACAAGCAAAGGCTACGGCGATCGCTACTGGAGCGTTAAACTGAATTATCGCTTCACTAACAGCAATTCCATTAGGGGAAACTGCTCCCCCAATACCTAGCACCGCCAAAACATTAAAAATATTGCTACCTAAAACATTTCCTACTGCAATATCCCTTTCTCCCCGAAAGCTGGCAACCATAGAGGTAGCTAATTCTGGTAATGATGTACCAAGTGCCACAATAGTTAAACCAATTAATAACTCACTGACTTTTAGTGCTTCAGCAATAGTCACTGCTGATTCAACTAGCCAACGAGAACCTAAAATAAGTAAACCTGAACCAGCAAAAATAAAAACGATATTTTTAATCCATAGTGCAGCAGAAACATTACCTGAAAAACTATATTCTTCCGTGAACTCATCTTGTTCTGCACCTTGCTTACTACTTTGATAAATTAAGGACAGAGTGTAAAGTAATCCACCAATAAACAAAATAATGCTATCTACTCTGCTCAGTTTGCCATCCCAACTAAACATCAATAACAATAAAGAAACCCCAATCATAATAGGGACATCAGATCTAATTACCTGTTTAGAGACAATGAGAGGGGCAACTAGTGAAGACAAACCCAAGACTAATAAGATATTACAAATATTACTGCCGATCACATTACCTATAGCAATATCACCCTGCCCTGAAAAGCTAGACATAATACTAACGGACATTTCTGGCGCACTAGTACCATAGGCGACAATAGTTAATCCAATAATTAAAGGAGGAATTTGTAAAATAGCGGCTACGCGAGATGCACCCTTAACCAGAAATTCAGCACCCACCACCAGTAAAATTAATCCCACTACTAAGGTCAAAAAAGTTATTGGGTTCATAAAGTAAAAAAATAAGAAGTTTATTCAATATTGATATTGATTAGGTTAATTGAATTTAGATATAGATGTAACAACTAACTCATAACTTGTAACTATACTACTTTTGCAAGTTAGACCTTTAAATTTTTCCAGTGTTGCGATATTAAAATAAAATAGCCTTAGGTTTATTAGGCTTCCCAGAATTTAATAGCCTAAACTAAACTCTTCAGGCTTTAGTTTTTTGGCATAATCAATCGCTCGTACTTTATTATATCGCCAGAGGTCTGCTGTATTAAGAGATTAAATATTGAGAGATTAAGATTATGCTTGGCCTGGTGAAACAATTACTCTACAATTACTCTACGCATCTTTGCTACACTGCACTCTTAGTATGCAACCCATCAATTTAATCAAGCAATTTATTCTGTTAGATCTGCTCTACCCAAATCTCAACTAAATTATCAACTACTTGTTCCCAACTATATTGTTGTACAGTTTGTTGAGCTTTAATACCCATCGACTCTCGCAGATTTTGATTATTAATTAATAAACCTAACTTGGTTAAAAAATCCAACTCATTTTGGGGTTGATACAAATAGCCTGTTACTCCGTCTTGATAATAACGGTACTTAAACAAGTTTAAAACTAAAAATCAAGTAAAATCATCATTGTATAAGCTTTTTACATTGCCATGAATGGCGATTGTTGATGATGAGAGAAACAACTCCCGCAGCTATGCCCCCCTGCTTTAATAGATGGTGTAAAAAGTTTGATGATTTATTGAGAACTAAAGCACAAAAAAGAGAGTTTAGAAACTATTTAGGGGGTTTATTGGGAGAAAGTGAGCGAAAAAACATATACCAAATGGCTTCAGACTCTGTAGGAGTAACTTACCACAAATTACACCACTTCTTAACAGAAGCAACTTGGTGTGCAGACAAGCTCAATGAGCGGCGTTTAGAAGTGATGAATAAGTGCAGGCAAACGAAAATAAGCCGAGGATTTAGTTTAATTGTTGATGATTCGGGACATAGGAAAAGTGGTAACTTTACCGCAGGAGTAGGTCGTCAATACATCGGAGAAATTGGAAAAACAGATAATGGGAATGTCGTAGTAACAACTCATTTATATGATGGAAAAAAAAGCTTACCTTTAGATATAGAGTTATATCAACATGCAAATTCACTACCAGAGGGAAAGAAAGACCCAAATTTTCAGAAGAAACCTGAGTTGGCTTTAAAGTTAATTGATAAAAGTAGAGAGAGAGGGTATGAACCAGGAATAGTATTAATCGACTCAGGATATGGTAATAATACAAAATTTCTTAAGGAACTAGAAAAGAGAAAATTAAACTACTTAGGAGGGCTGGCTAAAAACCGTAAGGTTAAAGTTGTTAATTCAAAAGAATTAACCGAAGAAATAAGATTAGATACTTTAGCAGAATCACTGCCAAAAGAGGCTTATACTCAAACTACAATCAACTTAGAAAAATCCAGAACTGTTTGGGTGGCTACTATTGAAGTAGAAATATCTCGTCTTGAAGGAACAAGGAAAATAGCTATCGTTATGAATGCACCTCTGTTTAAAGATGCGGATGACATAGATTACTTTATTACCAATGTTGAGCCATCAATTGTAACTCCACAGTGGGTAGTTGATACTTATTCTGAGAGAAATTGGGTAGAAGTATTTTATCGTGAAGCCAAGGGGTCGTTAGGACTAAAAGAATACCAAATCAGAGGAATTAAAAGTTTAAAAAGACATTTTATTCTTGTCTTTTGTGCCTATAGTTTTATTCTTTGGCATAAGTTAACTGGAGGTTTGAGACGACGTTGGGCTAATAAACCTTTGAACACATTTCCTGAAGCTAAGACAGTCATTTCGTACAGCCATGTCTTATCGTTTTGTAGAGTGGCTCAACCAAAATCGTGACGTATTCATAGCTTATAAAACTAGCTTAGGGTTTGTTTGGGCTTAATTTTTGTTTAAGTACCGCTAATCCATCCCTTGTGAAGAGCGATCGCGACTCAGATAAGAGTCGCGATCGCTCTTGCTCTAAAACTTCCCAGAAACACATTCCCTAGAGAAAGAATATAGTTATTTACAGCAGTTTTCAGTTGAGTAGACCAAAAAACAGATAAGCTAAAAGAGTACAAAACAGATTAAAATTGATGCCTGCTCCTTATTCAATTGACCTACGGCAACGAATAATTAATGCCTATGAAGCTAAAGAGGTCTAATAATTAAGGTTTTTATGGCCAATTAATTTTCTTAATTCATATCAAGCGTCATTAGCTATTCTTGATTTTCAATATTTCTCTCTAATTCAACAAAAGGAATCAGCCAGACAATGTCGTATGGCTGCAAGACTATGGTTAATTTTTGTGCTTGAACTCTCCATCCCCTTGTTCCGACTAAATCGTACCAATAAGTATCGTCTGGAGTAGCACAGGTAATCGAATTAGAATTCTCTAGCTGAAGCTGAGAGAGAGGAACTTCAATTTGACAAACTTTATTAGTAACATTGGTTAGGGTCAAAATATGTTCTTCACAATTCGGAGCAATACGTAGAACTACAAAACATTCTGGTGAGAGCAGCAAAATTTGTTGTGACCCATTGGGATGAAAGGCTGACTGTCGAACTCTAATTTGCAGGATTCTGCCCAGATAAAGAGTCAGCTGAGATAATTTGGAGCTTGGTATCTTGAGTTCATCATAGAGTTCAGTTTCGTTAATGATTTGGCGATTAATATCTCGTTTAGATTTAGTTTGCAAAACAGCATCTACATCGTTGGTGCTGCCAATCAAACCGTGCAGGTAAATTCCTGGCACACCTCTGAGTACCAGAGCAATGCTACGGGTAGCGACAAAACGCTTAATTTGAAGAGTTAGATCTTCGTTGCTACTATCTAAGTTCAAGGCACTAAACCAGGTGGTGTTAATTTCGTAGGGTTCATCTTGACCATTTACTGCAGTACGATACGAAACAAAAGCGCCGTGTTCTCTGGCTTGGTTAATCAGGAACTGGATGTCTTTAGAGGAGAGAATGTTTTTTACGCCCATCAATCCAATACCATCGTGAGTATCTAATATATTGAGATAAGTTGTAGTTGCTGAAGGGAACTGTAATTCTTTAGCCCATAAGGACAGAGCAGTTGAATCTTCGCGATAAAAAGTATGTAGTACTAGAGGAGGTAAGGCAAAATTATAGACCATCTGCGCCTCATCGTGACCATTGCCAAAATAAGCAATATTTTGTTGATGAGAAATGTTGGTTTCTGTGATCACAGCGACTCCTGGAGCGACAACATTAAAAATATCGCGCAAGAGTTTAATCGTCTCATGAGTTTGCTCCAAATTAGCACAGGGCGTTCCAGGGATTTCCCATAAATAAGTTACCGCATCTAAACGAATCAGGTCGGCTCCACGACGGATATAGAGTAACAAGGTTTCAATGACCCACAGCAGCACCTTGGGATTTTGATAATTAAGGTCAATCTGGTCAGGGGAAAACGTTGTCCAAACCCAGACTGCTCCATCAATAGCTTGAAATTTTGTGAGGAGATCGCAGGTACGAGGACGAACGATAATTTGACGTTGTTGTGGGGTTAATTCTTCGGGAGAACGATAGACAGTAGCAATATCTTGATAAACGGGATTTCCATTGAGCATTTCTTGAAAGGCAATACTTTGAGATGATATATGGTTGCACACTGCATCAAACATCAGCTGATAAGAATCGCCAATTTCTTCAATATCTTGCCAATCACCTAATTTGGGATCTACAGTGCGAAAATCGGTAATCGAAAATCCATGATCGGAAGAATAAGGAAAAAAGGGCAGGATATGCAAAGTATTGATCGCCTTCTTAAATCCGGGAACTTGTGCCAAAAAGTTAGCCAAGGTTGCCAGAGGTGAGCTGGACTCACTAGAAAGAAGGTCTCCATAAGTAATTAAAATTAAGTCCTTCTCTGTAAAGCGATTGGCTGGGATTAATTCTTGCTCAGCTTGGATTAGTTCTGGTGGTTTATAGGCATAGAAAACTTGCATAATCCGCTCTAATTCAGGCAAATATTGATTCGCCAAGTTTTCTCCATACAGAAAACGGAATCGCTGGAAAATTCTTTGGCGAGCGAGTTGGGGAATTTCTAATAGCGGTCTGGTGTAATCTGGTTTTCGATAGTAACGAATTCTCGTCCAATCTTTAGATTTTAGATTTTTTTCTGTTGTTTCTGGTTGTGAATTTATTTTTAACCTCAACATGACCACCCTCCAGAATTTATTAAATCTATTACATATCTATCTATTACATATCTATATCAAGCCTAGCTTGGATATGACGCTGTAATGCTGTTTCTTAATCCTTCACAACTTCCTCAAGCTTTTTTCCTAATCTTAAATATGAAGGATTTAAGCTTGCTATTTGGAACAGCAACAGAGGATTAACTATTAACACGTCAGAAAAATTATCCACCAGAAAACTTAACAGAAAAAAGAAGTAGCTATGAAAAAGATTCAGCTTAGCCAGACAGGAGTTGAGGTGAGTTGTTTGTGCCTTGGTACTCTTCGTTTTGGCACGAGAAATAATTATGAGCAATCTGCTCAACTAATGGATATGTATGTTGAGGCTGGAGGTAACTTCATTGACACAGCCAACAGCTACGACCGCTGGTGTACTCAGGGTAAGGGAGGTGAAAGCCAAGTAACTATTGGACGCTGGCTGCGCGAACGCAATAATCGAGATGATCTTTTTATCGCAACTAAGGTAGGCTTTGGTTATGGAGACGTTCCTGAAGGCTTGGCAGCTTCAACCATCATTGCCGAATGTGAAAATAGTCTCAGACAGTTAGGCACAGATCGTATAGATCTGTTCTATGCCCACCACGATGACAGTAACACACCCCTAGAGGAAACTCTATCCGCCTTCGATCGACTAGTAAAAGATGGTAAAGTTCGTTTTATTGGAGCTAGTAATTATCTAGCATGGCGTTTAGCTGATGCCGATGCCCTCTGTGCTGAGAAGGGATGGGTCAACTTCACATGTGTAGAGCAGCGTTTCACTTATCTACGACCCAGTCCAGGTGCAGATTTTGGAGTACAACGACTCATCGACGAAAATTTGATCAGTTATTGCGATGCTAGAGGTAAAACCATGTTGCCCTACACTCCTTTGCTGCGTGGTGCTTATGTCCGTAGCGATCGCCCAATCCCTTCACCCTACCTTGGTCCTGATACTGATGTACGACTAGAGGTATTACAAGAAGTTGCACGGGAACAGGGGGCGACTGTCAATCAAATAATTCTAGCTTGGATGATGCATCGCCAACCTCCCCTACTTCCTGTTTTCTCGGCAGGAAATCCCGAACATATGCAGGAAAATTTAGGCGCACTAAACATAACCTTATCAACCGCACAGATGACCAAGCTAAATCAAGCTGGACATTGTCTCAATGATGAAGCTGTCTGAAATAGTCTAGTAGGTCATCAAGTTTGTTTTGAGGGAGCAAAAAACTAGGTTAGCAAAATTGACTGGATTAATTTAGTTTTTAGCTTAAGCAAATAAGTTTCTGATGGCAAGTTAGTGGTCCCTTGAGAAGAAGGAGCAAATTTTTGTGATAATCGCAGTAGGAGCAAAGAGATGAATCAAGAGCGAGAGCACCTCATCAAGCAAATGGAAGAGTGGACGCTGGTAGTGGAGCGCTTTCTGAACCACATACATCAAGTCGCCAGTGCCCAGCGTCTGATGCCATCCTTTGCTCTCGAACCATGGCGACCAGCGGTCAATGTCTACGAAACAGGAGAGGCAGTTGTGATTATAGCTGAACTAGCTGGGATCGATCCTGAGAAGACAATCGTTCAACTAGAACCAAAGCTACTGGTCATCCAGGGTCAGCGACCAGGAATCATACCGAAAAAAGTTCAAAAAGTTCATCAACTGGAAATCTGGTCGGAGCCCTTTTTGTTTGAGGTTTCCCTGCCGAGACCAATTGACCCCAAGCAGATACAGGCTAGCTACCGTGACGGTTTGCTGGAGATCCAGCTGCTTAAACAGGGAACTACTCCCCTACCGCCTCTGACCGTCCGTATCAATCTCCAAGGAGAATCGCTGTCATGAATCGTGCTGAAACTTCTAAGGTCGTCCAACAGAAACCTGACATCCCCTCAATTTTACCTTTACTTCCCATCCAGGAAGTAGTTATTTACCCTTTTATGAGATTGTCTTCTTTGATCGTGGGAGGTGAGCTCTGGGTAAAAATGATCGATGATACTTTGTTAACTCAGAAAGTCATTGCTTTATTTTGGTATAAGGGACAACAGAACGAAGAGTTAGATCTATTAGCGTTAGGCAAAACAGGGACTGCGGCCCAAGTACTAGGCTTAATCCGACTTCCCGACGGCAGCTTGCAATTGCACGTGCAGGGGCTAGCTCGCGTTCAGCTAGGACAGGTAAATCAGACTGAACCCTATCCCCTAGCCTCAGTTCAAGTTTTTAACGAGAGAGTAGAATCTAGCGTCGAACTAGAGGGACTGGCTCGGTCTGCTCTGGGACTTCTCCAAGAGGTAGTTAATCTAGCTCCTTATCTTTCCTCTGAACTCGTCTCGGCAGCTACCAAAGTAAAAGAACCAGGAACACTTGCTGATTGTATTGCAGCCACCCTTGGTCTGAAACTAGAAGAGCAGCAACAAATTCTAGACACTTTGGACGTGACCGAACGGCTGCGGCAGATTGTTTCTATCTTGAATCGAGAAAAGGAGATTTTGACAGTTGGACAGAAAGCCCAAAAAGAAATGGCCCAAGCACAACGAGAGTACGTCCTGCGCCAACAGTTAGAAACCATTCGCCACGAACTAGGAGAGCAAAACGAGCAAGAAGCAGAGATCGACGAGCTGCGCCAAAAGCTGGCAGCTACGGAGCTACCGGAGGAAGTCTACAAAGAAGCAGAGCGAGAACTAAAGCGACTTGCTCAGATGTTACCAGCCGCCGCAGAATACACTATGGTTCGCACCTATCTAGATTGGCTCCTGAGCCTGCCTTGGCAGATAAGTACGGAAGATCTCCTCGATTTGACTAGAGCTCGCTGGGTATTGGACGAAGATCATTACAATCTTGACAAAGTGAAGCAGCGCATCCTGGAATATCTGGCTGTGCGTAAGTTGAAACCAGAGGCCAAAGGACCAATTCTCTGTTTTGTCGGCCCTCCAGGAGTGGGCAAAACTAGCTTGGGTCAGTCGATTGCGCGGGCTTTAGGTCGTAAATTTGTCCGCTTCTCCCTAGGTGGGATGCGGGATGAAGCCGAGATTCGAGGTCACCGCCGCACTTATATTGGAGCGTTACCGGGACGCATTATTCAGCAATTGCGCCGTGCCGAGTCCAACAACCCAGTTTTTATGCTCGACGAGGTAGATAAGCTGACAGTTGGTTTTCAAGGAGATCCAGCGGCAGCTCTTTTGGAAGTGCTCGACCCGGAGCAGAACCACGCCTTTCTGGATCATTATCTGGATCTACCCTTCGATCTGAGAAAGGTCATGTTCATTTGCACGGCTAACCTTACCGATACTATCCCGCCAGCACTGCTGGATCGGATGGAAGTTTTGGAACTGCCAGGTTATACCGAGGACGAGAAATTACATATTGCCCGTCGCTACCTGATTCCCCGCCAGATAGACGAGAGCGGTCTCCAAGCAGAACAATTAACCATCAATGAGGCAGTCCTGCAACGCCTAATTAGAGAGTATACTCGTGAGGCGGGGGTCAGAAATTTAGAACGCCAGATTGGCTCAGTGTGTCGCAAGATTGCCTGTAGGGTAGCAACTGGAGAACTTGGTCCTTTTACCGTCAATGCCAACGAGCTGGAAGAATTATTAGAATCTCCGCCTTTTCGAGCCGAAGTTCATCTAGGTAAAGATGAATGTGGGGTGGCAACTGGACTAGCCTGGACGCCGACTGGGGGAGACTTACTTTTAATTGAGACAGCACTGGTTCCAGGTAAAGGCAATCTAACCTTAACTGGTCATCTAGGAAAGGTAATGCAGGAGTCAGCCAAAGCGGCACTAACCTATGCCCGCTCGAAAGCGGGCGAACTGGAAATGCCCGAAGAGTTCCACAAAAAATATGACGTGCACATCCACGTACCTGCCGGAGCAATTCCCAAAGATGGCCCTTCAGCAGGCATTACTCTCGCTACAGCTTTGATTTCAGCACTGACCAAGCGACCCGCCTACAAGCGGGTGGCCATGACGGGGGAAATTACCCTGCGAGGTAGAGTACTCGCGGTGGGTGGGATCAAAGAAAAGATCTTGGCCGCCCAGCGTGCGGGAGTGCGCACTGTCATCCTCCCGAAAGAGAACGAACGAGACCTGAAGGAGGTGCCTACTTCGGCACGAGAGCAACTTCACTTTGTCTTGGTCGAGCATATGGATGAAGTTTTGCCCACAGCACTCTATCCAGTCGGTCAGGGTGATTCGCTCACGGTTGGAAGTTCTTGAAAGTTGCACGATTGGCTCTGCCAGTGCGCGGAGCGCGATCGCCCTTGACTAATCTATGATAACTGGACAATTTCTCAATATTGGTAATATTAGTTGTTTTACCTGTTATTTTAAGCTATTGTAAGCTATTTTTACTAATCGGATTTAGTATTAATAGACAAAAAATTGAAAATGATTATTTTTGAGGACAATTATCTGGTGTACAGGAAACTTCGATAGCGGCGATCGCTGCATCTTGGCGAAACTTGTCTGTTGTATAAGATACTCCTGGATATTCTGGATAAATACCCGAAAAACCTAGTCCATCGGAAATTAATCTAAAATACGATGCTCTAAATCGCAGATTTTCTGGCATCTTGTCGCTAAATGTGATGTATTCTCGGGATTCACCTTCGATATTGTAAGACAGAATAGCATCGCCATAAATTTCCTCAGCTTCTTTGATTGACGTACCGACTTTAACTCCTTCTTTTGTTTGATAATTGTGGTTATCTGTCATCAAGGCTGTAATTGGATCGTCATCGGTAGGAGTTACCTGATCGGGATGAGAAGTCGTTCCTGCAACATAGAGAATGTAATATTGGACTATGCTATCTTCACTAACAGCGATCGCATTGATATCAACCATAAAAGGTGATATCAATTTAAATTCGGTATTGCTATCAGATATCTGTTTTAGTTCACCCAACGTCATCCCAAGTTTTGCTTTGCCAATACCATTTGATGAGATCAGGAGGTGTTGGGCTACAGGCTTTTCGGCGATCAGCTTACTTTGGCTAGTTTCAGCAGGATTAATAGTCTGAGATTGGGTGTTATCAGTTTTAGGACTACAAGCTGACAAAATTAGTACAGCTAATAAAATAACTTTCTTCATTAGAATAATTTAAATCTTGAAGTCTATTAATATTTTCTAGTAATATCGAAATTTTAAATACAACTTCCATTTTAACTAAATGACGAATCAAAGATAGTAAAGTTGCAATAGTAAATCCCATAGTAACGATAAATTATGTTTGTTTCTTCAGCGAGTAATCTATTTATTATGCCCAATTACTCTGCCAATTTTAGTTTTAGTAAACTAGTCTAAATATTACTTTTTATTATAAAAACAGATCTATAATATTAATTATGTTAGAGAAACTTTTTTGGTAAAAGTTGTTTTTTTTAGCATTCATCCTTATTGAACAGTGGCGTAAATTGCTAAAAAGTCTAGTTAATTAGATGATAAACTGAGATTTTGTCAGATAATTAATTTTAACAGCAGCTGATTGTAATTATTATTTTTCTCAAATCAATAAAAGGTAAGGAAGCAAAAAGTATATGGATAAAAATGAGAGCTTTAAAAGGATTACTGAATTTTTTTTAATTCAGATTAGATGCATATTTAAAAGTATTAATACTATAGGCGATTACGCTCCACGTAGCCTTCGGATCGCTAATATAATAAAACAATCAGTTGACTAAGAGTGTTACTGTCTCATTTGCCGCTAAAACTAGCTAATACTTCAAGAAAAATTAAGAATTTAAAACCCTAAATCTGCCTTGGCAATTTCTGCTGCTGCATATACTTCTTCATTAGGCATTTCTTCCCAATCAGTAACACCAATTTCACGATAAAATTGTGCATCATAAGCTCTAGTACGAACTACCACAGGCATCGGCACAGCATGACCCAATACTAAAGCCTGTTGTTTAGAATCGAGTTTAGCTAAAACAGAGCGCAAACTACTTCCCCCAGAAACCCCAGTAAAGATCGCCTCAATATCCTTTTCGTCGTTAAGTAAGCAGGTGACACGAGTACCAACTTGAGACATCACTTCGTTATCAATTCCTGATGGACGCTGATCTACTACTAGTAGGGTAACAAAATACTTCCGCATTTCACGGGCGATCGTACCAAAAATGGTTTGATGAACGATACTAGAATCAAGGAAACGGTGTGCTTCTTCAATGGTAATTACCAATTGACGTGGTTTATCAAGGGGGTTTTTAGTTTGCAGAAAGCGATCGGCTTTTTTGACATAGTTAGCATGGATACGACGGGTAATCATATTTGTCGCCAGCATATAAGACAACATATTAGATTGCGAACCAAATTCAATGATGACATTTTTTCCTGCATCTAAAGCTTGGATCAATTGGTCGATATAGTTATGAGGACAGGCTGAGCGAATATATTTAAGACTATCGAAGCGCATCAGTTTACGTTGCAAGGAAGAAATCGAACCCTGGTGTCCTTGTTTCGCTTCACAAAACATCTTGATGTCTTCGTTGGTCATGTTAACCAAACGCATAATCCAAGATCTGCCATATTCGTTATAGAGAATGTTGGCATTATCTAATGCTGCTTCAGAAAGACCTAATTCTTTAGCGACTAATTTTAAATCTTCAATTTCAATTTGATCGTAACTTAGATAAAGTTCCTGAGCATCCCTAACACCCCTTCGTTTGGTAGATTCGGGGTCAAGAGTATACATCTCTACCTTTCCTGGGAAAAGCTGGCGCAAGCCTTTAACAGTGCTTACCTGTTTACCTTCTTTCATCGCCTCCCAGCCATATTCCGAGTGCATATCAAACATTAGATTGACTGCTGCATCCTTGCGAATAATGCCAGAGATCAACAGACGGGTTAAAAATGATTTACCTGTACCAGATTTACCAAAGATACCATTACTCCGTTCAACAAAGCGATCGAGATCGATACAGACAGGTACATCCATATCCAAAGGACGACCAATAGAAAAGTTACGGCGATAGGGGTCATCTTCCCAACCAAAAACGCTGCGGAAGTCAGTTTCGGAAGCTTCGTAAACTTGACTAAAGTGAGCAGGAATTGTTTTCACAGGTAACAACTCCATATCAGTGCTAGTTTGTGCCTGAAAAGAAGCCAGACTGGTATCTTTAGGAGTATCGATAGGAAGACTAGAAAAATCTTTGTTAGTGGCTGTAGGGGTAAACATTAGCATCGGTGAAAGATCGACTGTGCCATAAGTACCACTTCCTGCCAACACATCCCGTAAAAAAGTATCTTCAATAGGAGGAGGATTAGCAATAATGCGATCGCTGGAAGTTCCTAGAGAGACATCGGTCAGTAAACAAAAGAAACGTGACCTAACCCCCTGCACTACCAAAAATTTACCGACGCGCATATCTTCCACAGACACATCAGGATGTAATCTTACTTCTAGACCTTTGGTTAAAGAACCTTGAATAACAGAACCTAAGGGTATTTCAGAATTCATGTTGTGCTTGTTGTAAGGGTTTTGCTGGGATATGAAACCGATTAAGTTTAGCAGTATACAAATAAAGCTCTAAATTTTTGTTGATATTTGATGTTTTTCTGCTAACTTACGCTTATTCTGCTAATTTTAGCCACTTTAATTTTTAATATCCTATCAAATTAAAATAAAGAGCAATTATGTCAACTAAGGAAAAACTGATTTTACCGACCATGGGTTGTGGTACTTGGGCTTGGGGGAACCGACTCCTCTGGGGCTACGATGAGAGTATGGATAGTCAATTACAAGAAGTATTTAATCTTTGTGTGAGCAACGGTGTAACTCTCTTTGATACTGGCGATTCTTATGGTACAGGTAAACTTAATGGTCAAAGTGAAAAACTATTAGGGAAGTTTGAGCGCGAATATTCGGGAGTAAATAAAAATAATATTTGTCTAGCGACTAAACTAGCTGCTTATCCCTGGCGGCTAACTCCAAAATCGATGGTGGCTGCGGGAAAAGCTTCGGCGCAACGCATGGGAAGAGTGGATTTAGCCCAGATGCACTGGTCAACCGCCAATTATTTTCCCTGGCAAGAATGGCAACTATTAGATGGTTTAGCAGATCTTTATGAACAAGGCTTAGTTAAAGGTGTGGGGTTGTCTAACTATGGCACACAAAGACTTAAAAAAGTATATCAAAAATTTAGCGATCGCAATATCCCCATCACTACTCTACAGGTGCAATATTCCCTTCTCTCTACCTATCCTGTGACAGATTTAGGCATCAAGGAAACTTGTGATGAATTGGGTATCAAGTTAATTGCCTACAGTCCTCTATGTTTGGGCATTTTAACAGGGAAATATACCGACAAAAGTACTTATCCCAAAGGCTTGCGGGGTTTACTATTTAAAAGATTAGTCCCTGAAGCGCGATCGCTTTTGAATTGTTTACGAGCGATCGCTCAATACCGTAATAAAACTATGTCTCAAGTAGCTATAAATTGGTGTATTGCTAAAGGGGCAATTCCTATCCCAGGGGCAAAAAATATCAAACAAGCTCAAGAAAACATCGCCGCTAAAAATTGGCAACTAGACGCAGGAGAAGTTGCCGAGTTAGATCGTGCAGCAGGAGCAATAGATAAGCCGATGGTACAAAATATATTTCAAACACGGTAAGTCTGAAAGTCTGCTAATTTGCAACCACAAATCAATGTTCACTGACTCCTAGATCGGTATGAACTGTCTTATATTCTTGATAATCTATACCTAGTAAACCGGCGAAAGTTCCAGCACCTCGATAAATCGATAAGAGAGCATTGGCGATCGCTTGTTTCCCCATCAAAGAGGCGGGAATTAGTTTAACGATACCCAGCATAATCAATGCCAGTCCCTTAAGCATCCTGATAAATTGCACCTGCATCGAAGGGTATAGCTCTTTCTCGACTAAACTATGAGTACCCCAAGTGCGATAACCTCTTGCCAGAATCCACTTCAGATTAGTACGAGAAGCAGGAACCCAGTCATAAACAATGGCTTCATTTGCCCAGATAATCTTGTACCCTGCTTTGTTAAGGCTCAAAAAAAAGTGTGAATCTTCGCCTCCTGTAATGGCAAAGCGATCGTCAAACACCCTATCATACTGGCGGATAATCTCACCCCGGACTATAACATTATTAGTAAAGGCGACATGACGTCTATCTCCAGTTTGATAGCGAGGAGTGTTAAAGAAACCTCCTGTTCTCACCCAACTAGGGAC
Organism: Pleurocapsa sp. MO_192.B19; assembly: GCA_030064975.1. Taxonomy (GTDB): domain Bacteria; phylum Cyanobacteriota; class Cyanobacteriia; order Cyanobacteriales; family Xenococcaceae; genus Waterburya. The sequence continues at coordinate 25,007 of JASJDX010000008.1, read as the reverse complement.
ATTACTTTCTTGAAAGTAAGGTAAAACTGGGCCAGTTACTACATCTGCATTATATTTTTGCTGCGCCAATAATAGTTCTTCTAGCCAAGATGCTTCTGGTATTTCATCATCATCAATGATGGCAACAAAATCTGCTTCTCTTGAAGCCAAGCTGACTGATTTGTTACGAGCGTAAGTAATTCCTCTTTGTGATTCTATATCAGTTTTGAGTGACCACTGGAAATTAGGTTTGACTTCCTCACACACTTTTATTGCCACACCACAAGTGTCATTATCTACTACAATCACCTCAATTTTAGGACGCTCTATAGTCGTAAAGCTTAATTGATTAAGGCCTTCTAGAAGACGTTTTAAGCCTTCGGGGCGTTTAAAAGTAATAACACAAACGGAGATTAGCATATGAATTTAAATGGTGAGCTACTACAATCAGCTTGACAACACAATATATATATTAAGTATGTTAGGCAACTAAACTACGTAAAAGTTAGATTGCCCTATGAAAAATTAATAATCAACGTTAACTCAATACTGTATATTACTAAAATCTAGATTATTTATTTCACCAAATTTAACATGGTTTATCAATTACACCGATCTAGTATAAATTTCTTATATAGAGAGATTGCCAGAATTGTGCCAGTTTTAAAAGGTTAATATAGTATTATTAATTAATCAACATTTAAAATTATCATAAATTATCAATTAATTATTATTAAAATGGAATTTCTTACGAGTTTAAATACCGTTTTATTGTTAGGCGGAGTAATTTTAATTATTCCCTGTTTCATTTTTTTTATTGAAATCCTTGCTGCTTTTGTCTCACAGCCATCTAATCTAGATGTAGCCGATGCTGAACGACCAAAAACTACAGTTTTAATTCCTGCTCATAATGAAGCCGCACAAATCATAGAAGTATTAGAAGTATTGCTGCAACAAATAACAGAAGAAGATCAAGTCATTGTCATTGCTGATAATTGCCACGACAATACTGCGGAACTAGCTAGATCTGTGGGAGTAACAGTATTAGAACGAGAAAATTTAACTCATCGGGGTAAGGGATATGCTTTAGATTATGCCATGCAGCAGATTAAAGATAACCCTCCTGAAGTTCTAGTCATTCTGGATGGTGACTGTATTATTGAACCCGACACAATCAAAAATATTACGTGTAAGGCGATCGCTACAGGTAGACCAGTACAGGCAACCTATCTTATGGAACAGCCAGAATTACCCAGTCTCAAAGATAAGATCTCGATGTTCTCGATCAAGGTTAAAAATTTAGTACGTCTGTTGGGTTTAAATCGCTTGGGATGGCACTGCTTACTTACAGGTTCGGGAATGGCTTTTCCTTGGTCATTAATTAGCCAGGTTTCTTTGGCAGGGAGCAAAACTACGGATGATTTGCAGCTAACAGTAGACTTAGCTTTGGCTGGTTCAATTCCTGTTTTCTGTGAAGATGCTTTGGTAGTTGGTCGCCTCATGAAAGACAAAGACGCTCAAAGTCAGCGATCGCGCTGGGAACATGGTCATTTGGAAATGATCTTAGTGGAAGTGCCTCGACTACTCAAAGCCTTCTTCAAAACAGGGAGTTTTGCCGCCTTGGGGTTAGCTTTAGATATTTTTATTCCGCCGTTGTCTTTACTCGTAATCATCTGGTTAGCTAGCATGATATTTACCTTGTTAGCAGCAATCATCGGCGTAGTTTCTATTACCCCCGCAATTTTAGTCGGCATAGCAGGAGGCTTCCTCACAACAGGACTATTCCTTGCTTGGAGTAGATTTGGACGTTCTGATCTTCCTCTAAAAAATCTCATTGCTATTCCCTTTTATATTTTGAGTAAAATCCCAATCTACCTCAAATTCTTAGTAAAACCTCAAAGTAGATGGGTAAAAACTGAAAGAGATTTACCTACTAGTTAGAAGAACGTTTAGCAGGTATAGCGAGGGTTTGAAAAACCTGCAGAATCTTTTGAATATAAAGAGTGTCACTCTCGCTTTTTACGTCAACGTCTAAAATTGTGTTTATTAGTAGCTATTCCTTGCTTACTGAGTTTTACGGGCTATAATTTTTCTGCTCCAGATTTTATTGGGGATCGCTGGGTTGAAGATTGTGTTATTCGCCTATATTTTCTCTTCGCTACGGTGATTTTATAGCATTACGTATTTAGGTTAGGACACTCTTTAAAATTGCTACTTGCTACTTTCGAGCTAATAACTAATATGTCCTAATATAACTTTGTACGGCTATATATCAAACTCCCTACCATTTCTTGATTGATTTTATTCACTAAGTTTATGTTGATTCTTTGTCTGATGTGACATAACATTTATGGGTCTAAGGAAGCTTCATTGCTATAGGATGATAGTCCTATAAAATATTGTAAATAGGGATTTTCTTTGATTTGTTCTACTGTTTTGAGATCGCTTGTCCCTAACTTTTCTTTGATTATTAATGCTGTCAACGCCATCCTAAACGGTTTAGCTGGTGTGCCCATTTCTTCTGAAAAAAGCACCGCATACTCCTCTTCAAACTCTGACGCCCTGTATTAGTTACGCCATGATTACCCAACGATTATTTTCCGATAGCTTTCCCTCGAAAGGAAGCTCGAAGTTTTCTGCTGGGTTCAAGGTTTGCTCTACTTTGCGGTACACAATCACCTACTTAATGTTCAAAGGTTTTGAAGTACTTTAGCAGTTTTTCTGACATCTGAATCAATTTTTTTAGGCAGCAACCTCCTTCACTGTTGACTTGTGCCTACTTTTCTCCTTTATTCAGCAAACCCTACTTAATATATTACGAATTGACGTGCTTCAGGTGGGTTGATAATTAATTTGTTCATTACACTTGACGATTTAAAAATATTCAGGTAAAACCGCTGTAAACCTCTACTCAGTATGCATCAAAAAAATTAGGAAGTATCTTATGTTGTCAGATGTAGAAAGCGCCAAGGTAGAAAGTGTCAAAGTAGAAAGTGCCAAGTATGAATCTATTAAATCAAAGTTTTCTTCAGTTTATCTGCTCAATAGGCGGCTCAATTTAGCTACCACCGATACAATTGTTGAAGCGATCTATACAAGTTGTAAGCAGAAAGCCAAAATTACTGTTTCTAACTACAATGTTCATGCTTTTAATTTATCCATGTTATTACCCCAATTTTTAGCATTTCAACAAAATGCTGATATTACTGTTTGTGATGGCATGGGTATGTTACAAGGCTTAAAGCTCAAAGGTGTATGTGTTTCATCTCACCACAGAGTACCTTTAACTTTAATGATTCCCAAGTTACTAGATAAGTGTGAGCGACATAAATTATCGGTATTTTTATTGGGCTCTAAACCGCAAATTTTAGAAACAGCCCTCAACAATGAAAAAGTCAAACATCCCGCTTTAAAAATAGCTGGCCATCATGGATACTTTGACCACAACGATCCTGTTGAAAATCAAACTGTGATTGAAAAAATAAATCAGTTTCAGCCCGATATTTTAATCGTAGGGATGGGAATGCCGCTGCAAGAACTGTGGATTCAAAATAATTATCAAAATCTAAAAGCTCTGGTAATGATTCCTTGTGGTGCAGTTATCGATCGCCTGGCGGGATTAGTGCCAAACTCTCCTCAATGGATGTCTGATATGGGTTTGGAGTGGCTATTTCGTTTAATGAGAGAGCCAAAACGTTTAGCTGCAAGATATTTGTTAGGAAATTCTCTTTTCTTACTCAATCTTTTTTGGGCTAAGTATCATGATTTTTATTCTATCCAAACTAGCAAAAATCAAATAAAGGAAGATATTCCCCAATCCAACACTAATCAGGTAATAGACTCAAAAACTAATTTGATCGGCACGAAGATCAATTACTCATAACTTAATTAAGTAGCTATATTATGTCTACTCCCGAAGTATCTGTAGTCGTACCTGCTTACAATGTTGAAAAATATATCGCAGATGCACTATCGTCTCTAGAACGCCAATCGTTTAGTAATTTTGAAGTCTTAGTAGTTGATGATGGTTCTAGCGATCGCACTCCTGAAATAATTAAATCCTTTAGCGATCGCGATTCTCGGTTTAAATTATTACAAAAACCCAACGGTGGTCTTTCCTCTGCTCGCAACTATGGCATTCGTCATGCTCAAAGTGAATACATTGCCCTTTTGGATGGAGATGACATCTATGGCTTGGGAAAATTGGCTAATCACGTTACTAGGCTAAGATCTTCGCCACAGATCGGTATCGTCTATAGTGCATCTCAAGCAATTAGCGATGATGGTACGCCAACCTTTATCCGCTTGAGTGGAAAACCAATCAAACGAGATCCTCTTGCAGCTTTACTCTGTAAAAACTTTATTGGTCATGGCTCCAATGCTATATTTCGTCGCTGTATTGTTGATGAGATAGGAGGATTTGATGAAACTCTACGCAGTTGTGAGGATGTTGATTTTTGGTTGAGAATTGCCGCAACTAAAAAGTGGCATTTTTATCGAGAACCAAAAGTTTACTCTTTTTACCGAGTTCGTCCTTCGGGACTTTCATTTGATGTACAGGAAATGAAAGCTAGCCAATTACGAGTAATTATTGCAGCTTGCAAACGTTGTCCAGAATTAATAGATAGTTTATTGCCAACTGCTTATGCTTATATGAGTCGTTATTTAGCACGACTATCTTTAACGGCGGGGGATGTAACATCAGCCAGAAAATTTATCAATCTAGCTCTGGTTTGCGATCGCACGATATTTCTTTTAGATCCGCGATCGCTATTAACTCTGGTTTCAGTATATCTAGCACCCCTATCACAGTTGGCAATTAGGCGATCACTTGGCTCGGGTAAAGATACTCCGTCTTAAAGGGATAGAGTCTGCGTTGGTTTCGTAATGTCATAGATTAGGAATTAAAACAATTCAAGTGACAAAATCTACTCAAACTAAATTATCTAAGCTAAATACAATAGAGTATTTTTCTACCGAACACCTCAAGGACGATTTAAAAAGGCGTTCTGTTCGAGGGGGTGTGGTGACAATTACGGCGCAGGCATTCAAGTTTATCCTCAGAATGGGGTCTACCGTAGTCTTGGCACGTTTGCTATCACCTGAGGATTACGGCTTAATTGGTATGGCAACTGTAATTATTGGGTTTGTGCAGTTGTTCAAAGATTTAGGTTTATCAGCAGCAACGGTTCAAAGAACCAAGATTAATCATCAGCAAGTTAGTACCCTATTTTGGATCAACCTAATAATAAGCTGTGCCATTGCTTTAGTAGTGGTGGCATTAGCTCCTGTGGTTGCTTGGTTTTATGATGAGCCACTTTTACGAGGAATTACGCTGGTTTTAGCGATCACCTTTGTCTTCGGCGGTTTAACTGTTCAGCATCAAGCACTGCTGCAAAGGCAAATGCGCTTTAAGGAGCTTGCCAAAATTGAAATTGTTTCGCTGTTGGTCGGAGTGATAGTTGCAATTGCTTCTGCCTGGTATGGATTAGGTTATTGGGCATTAGTTCTAATGCAGATTGCTACTGTTCTTACTAATGCGATAGCGGTTTGGATTGCCTGTAGTTGGCGACCTGGGTTACCTGTAAAAGATGCGGCGATTAAATCGATGCTTGCTTTTGGTGGAAATTTGACTGGTTTTCGCTTGGTAAATTACTTTACCCGTAATTTAGACAATTTGCTTATCGGTCGTTACTGGGGTTCTCAACAGTTAGGACTCTATGCTAAGGCTTATCAGATACTTCTCTTACCTATTCAGCAAGTTAACAGTCCTGTTAGCAGTGTTGCTCTCCCAGCTTTGAGCAGATTACAGTCAGAACCAGAAAAATACCGTAGATACTACTACAAAGCAATTTTGCTAATTACCACTCTGGGAATGCCAATTGTGGGGTTTATGTTTGCTTCTGCTGACAAAGTAATTCTTTTGATGTTAGGAGAGCAGTGGATAGGTGCAGTGACAATTTTCCGATTTTTAATGCCAGCAGCTTTTATTGGTACATTTAATGTTGCCACAGGATGGGTTTACCAAACGCTAGGTCGAACCGATCGCCAGTTTCGGATAGAACTGGTAATGTCAACTTTAAACTCAATAATTTTCTTAATTGGAATTCGATGGGGTGCAATTGGTGTAGCAGCAATTTTTGGTTTAACAAGACCGCTCTTGCTATTTCCTAAAATTATCTACTGTTACAAGGGAACATTATTAAAGCCAATCGATTTGATGAAAACTATAGCCTTACCAAGTTTTGCTTCAATAGGTGCAGCAGCTATAGTAATGGCAATTAACATATTTATTCCAATTGAAATCAATATGTTAATCAGATTATGTCTGGACTTTTTAATATATTCTTCACTCTATCTTTCAATTTGGTTAATTCTTCCAAATGGTAGACATACATTGGTAGATATTGTCAAAATTGCTAAAGATTTTCAGAAAAAATGAAATTATCAACCAGATGAACTAAAAAGTCAAAAACAATTGAGTTTTGCAAACAACTATCTATCAACTTTTTTGGTAATAAAATTACTAATTTGAAAAAAATGACTAGAAAAAAAGGTGTTTTGATTAATGGATTCTATGGCAACTATAATCTTGGAGATGAGGCTATGCTTGCTGGCATGATAAATTTGCTGAAAAAGCAACAAGAAGATCTATCATTTACCGTCTTTTCCAATGATCCGCAAAATACTCAGACACAATACTCTGTAGAATCTATCCGTCGCCCAACTAGAAAAAGACTTAAAATTCAACATCTTTTGAAAATCCTTCAGAATCGCTATTTTGTACTTGGAGGTGGTGACTTGCTTCGTGATAGTGCAAAATCCTCTATTGCAGAAACTTGGTTACACCCACTACAGTATGCTATTAAACTCCGCCGCCGTACACTCGTTCTGGGAATAAGCGTTGGAGAAATTTGGAAGCAGGAATCTAAGATTCTCATCCCTAAAGTTCTGAATCAAGTCGATTTTTTAGCAGTACGCGATGTAAAGTCAAAATTAAAGCTAGAAGAATTAGGTGTCAATAATACTATTCATGTCATGAGCGATTTGGCACTACATTTTTTACCAGAAACTTTTTCTCAATCCAAACTTCCTACGAATCGACCTTTTCAGGTAGGAATCTCAGTTCGGCATTTAAGTGGTCGCGGTCCATCAGTAGATGCAAGTGTTTATACTACCTTGCTCAAAGAGATTGCAGCAGTAGCAGATTTCTTAGTAGAAAAATATGGTGCTACGGTACATTTTTTGCCCTTCCGAACCTATCAACACAGCTATCATCCTATCGATGATGATTACGAAAGTGCATTAGAAGTACTACGCTATAGTCGTTATTCAGAAAAATTTGTTGTACATCGATATTTTGGAACTCTAAAAGATCTCAGTAGTCTAATCTCTGGTTTAGACCTAATGATTGGCATGCGGCTGCATTCGCTTATTCTTTCAGCTGGTCTAGGTATACCTGCTATAGCTGCCGAATATGCTCCGAAAGTTAGAGGTTTTATGGAAGAAATTGACCAGTCAAATCTTTCAATTCCCTTGAATTCATTTGATAGGACGCGTCTAATTCCTGAAATTAAAAATATATTAGACAATTCATTAGCAGCTAGAAGAAATATAGAATCAGGGGTTAAGAATTATCGAGAACGGACAATACAAGTAGAAACAGCTCTTTCACAGACCTTTTCAATCATTTAAAGTTGGGCAGAGTTCCTGGCTTTTTCTTAACATTAAAAATCCAGTAAATTAGAGATTAATTGAACTAATGTTCAACAAGTTTTATAGACGATTAACTGGTAGAACACTATCAAAAGTTTTTTAGGCATCTTCCAAAATGTGGAGGTACTTCGACAGATAAAGCTATTCAAAACACCTTGACTAATTTGAATAGATCTAGTCCATTTCATTTTTCTGGCGATACACAATATTTAATGTAATAAGAAGCTATGTATAAGTCTGATATAAACAAAATGAACGATATAAAAGTAGCTTTTGCTCCCAAGTTTTTGAAGATAAATCCGTATCAAAAACAACTAGCAGAGCATATAGAAAACTTTGGCGTTCAAACAAAAGGAATCTCTCACAGTAAAGTTTTCTTACCTGTTGAATTAAATAATTGGCAACCTCGAATTTTACATTTACACTGGCTGCATATGTACTTCGATGCCTCAAATTATTTAGCTTCCCTATATAAATTATTTAAATTTATTACTGGGTTGATTTTCTTGAAACTAAGGGGTGTAAAAATCGTATGGACAGTACATAATTTTAAGAGTCACGATAGTATATATCCATTATCAGATCGAATTTGTACTTGGTTTGTAGCTCATCTTGCCAATGCGATTATCTCTCATTCAGCAACGGCAAAAGAAGTAATTACAACAAATTTAAGTCTTAAAAAAACTGACAAAGTATATGTTGTTCCTCATGCTAACTATATTGAAGATTACGAAAACAACATTAGCTGTAAGGAAGCTCGCCAAGCTTTAAAAATTCCTGATTCAAGCATTGTTATGTTGTTTTTTGGGTTAATTCGTCCATATAAAGGGATAGAAAAAATGCTTGAAGCTTTTGAACAGTTGCAGAGCGATCAAAAGCAAGTCTACTTAGTCATAGCTGGCAAACCTATGGATGATAGATTACTCAAGCTAATCAAAAGTAAAGCTGAGAATAAACACAATATTAAACCTATACTTCAGTTTATTCCCAATGAAAAAGTTCAGACATATATGAACGCTTGTGATTTAGTTGTGTGTCCTTATCAGGAATTTCTAACTTCAGGGGCTTTATTATTAGCTATGTCTTTTGCCAAACCTTGTATTGCTCCCCGTGTCGGTTGTATGAATGAAATACTTAGCGAAGCAGGAGGCTTTTTATACGATCCTGATAGCGAATATGGTTTGTTACAAGCAATGAATGAAGCTATCAGTAAAAGGACTGATTTAAAGCACATGGGTCAACATAATTTTCTATCAATCAAAAAACAAAATTGGAATAGTGTAGCGAAAAAAACACTTAATATTTATCAAAAATGTATAGATATTAAGTGTCTCTAAATACATTTTCAAGTAAAGTATATTCTTTAGATAAGTTTAGTAATCTTTTAAAACAAATGAAAAACACTCCATTAGTTTCCGTCATTATTCCTGTTTATAACGATGCAGAACGTTTAGAAAAGTGTCTGGCTGCACTAGAAAAGCAAACCTATCCTCAAGATTTATACGAAGTTATTGTGGTAGATAATGCTTCAGATGAAAGTGTTGTAGAAATTGTTAATAAATACCAGCAAGCATCTACTATTTATGAAGCTCAACCTGGTTCTTATGCTGCTCGCAATAAAGGACTAAGTGTTGCCAAAGGAGAGATATTGGCTTTTACTGATTCTGATTGTATTCCTGATCCTGATTGGATTAAAAATGGAGTCGCAGAGTTAAAAAATAATCCTGATTGTGGCATTATTGGTGGTAGAATTAAACTTTTCTTTCGCGATCCTATTCGTTTAACGGCTGTTGAATTATATGAAGATTTAACTGCTTTTCCGCAAAAAAGACACATAGAAAGAAATAATTTTACTCCTACAGCTAATTTATTTACCCATAAAGCAATTTTTGAAAAAGTAGGTAAGTTTAATCATCAATTAAAATCCAATGGCGATCGCGAGTGGTGTCAACTTGTTTATAGACAAGGCTATGGCATTAAATACGCTGAAACAGCAATTGTTTCCCATCCAGCTAGATATTCATTTCAACAGATTTATCGTCGCTATCTTCGTATGGCAGGAGGGAGAGCCGATGCTTATCGAGAAAAATATCAAAACCATGTCTTTCAATTAAAAATAGTTTATGAGGTTGCTCTAAACCTTTTAGCAATTCCTAAAGATATTTTGGTTGTGGCAATCAAAGGTGATTACTCAGTATTTCAAAGAATAAAAATACTTTTCATTTTATTTGCTTTGAAATGGGGACTTAACTCAGAAAAAATGCGCGTAATGATGGGAGGAATATCCCACAATTACTAATCCCACAATTACTAATAATTTTAGGTGACTAAACTTATGGAGCAAGCAATGTTGAAACCGACTATTAGTGTAATAATTCCTACCCGAAATAGACCTCAATTAGTTAAGCGAGCCGTAGAAAGTTCTATAGCACAAACCTTAAAAGAAATTGAAATTATAGTTGTTATTGATGGTTTAGATATATCAACTAGTAAGGAATTAGAAAAAATTAATGAACCTCGTTTAAAGATAGTACAGCTTACTGATAGCAAAGGAGGTGCAGGGGCGCGTAACGCAGGGGTTGCTAAAGCCAGAGGTGAATGGATTGCTTTTTTAGATGATGATGATGAATGGTTGCCTCAAAAATTGGAGCGACAGTTAGCAGTAGCCGAAAAATCTCAGTCTAGATATCCCATTATTAGTTGTTCTCTTACTGCTCGCACACCAAAAGGCGAATTTACCTATCCTCGTAGATTTCCCCAGGCGGATGAACCCTTAAGTGAATACCTTTTGGCACGCAATTCTCTTTCTTTTGGAGAAGGATTAATTCAAACTTCAACTATTTTTACTAAAAGAGAGCTGTTAGAAAAATTTCCTTTTCAGGAGGGATTATCAAAGCACCAAGATTGGGACTGGTTGTTAAAAGTAGATGTTTTAGAAGATGTCAGAATTGAATTTGTCGCCGAAACTTTAGCTATTTGGTATTGCTGGCAAAAAGGTCAAAGTACCAGTAGCATGAGTAACTGGAAACAATCTCTAGCTTGGATTCGCAACAGTCAAAACTTAGTTACCCCACGAGCCTATTCAGGCTTTATTATGACTCAGGTAAGTCCGCAAGCTGCCAGAGAAAGGCAATGGCAGGTGTTTTGGTCTTTGCTCCAAGAAGCGTTTGCTCGCGGTAAGCCTAAGCCTATCGATCTAATTTTATATTTTCTGATGTGGTTCGTTCCCAAAAATGCCAGGAGAACGCTTCGGGCATGGTTCAGAATAAAAACGCAACAAGTTAAGGGAGCATAAATGGTACAGACTTATGCTTAAAGCGATCGACAAATCATTTCTGTTCAAACAAGAATATCTCAAATCAACCAAGTTATCATTTGCCGAGCGTATTCTTTACTTAACCATTGTCTTAACTCCTGTTTGGTGGCTACTCGGGATACAGCCTTTGTTTTATCCAACGGTTGTTATCTCTTTGCTGGCTTTGTCGTTCGATTTTGATAAGCCGATCCGAGAACCTCTGCCTATGTGTGCCTGGGCTTGGTTAGCAATGTCCATAGTAATGTTAGGGACAGCATTAATCGGTTTGAGCAGCGTCAATTTTGAACTGATTAAAGTAGCTTCTACTTTAGTTACTTTTTTTAAGGGCTACTTTTTAATTTTTGCCTGTTTGTCACTCTCCTTTTGGCATAAAATCGATTCTCGCTTAATTACACGGGCAGTTGCTTGGATGGCAATCGGCTATCTAGTATTAATTTGCCTTCAGCTTATTTTACTTTTTGCAGGAATCAATATTGGGGCATTTTATCCACCGCTGGCAAACCTTACACCAGGAAACAAACTAAGTTTGATGGTGAATTTTTCAGCAAGCTTCAAACCTTTCTTTGGGATGAATTTGCCCAGGTCTTCACTATACATGGGAGATTATCCTATTCCTGGAATATGTGGTCTTTTGAGCTTTTTTATTTGCTTGAGAGAACCCAATACTCGCTTGCGCAATCTAGCTTTAGCTGGTAGTTTGAGTGCAGTGTTTATTAGTCAAAGTCGTTTAGCTTTTGTCTGTCTAGCGATCGCTATTGCCACTAATGCCAGCTTTAAAAATTTTTTAGCGCGTCAAGTCTATCTTTGGTTTATCGCCTCTACCGCCTTCGTATGTACTTTGTGGGAGTGGACTTTATCCGATTTAATTAACAAACCATTAGAAGTTTTTAACCAAGCTCGTCAAGCTTCATCAACAGACCGTGAATTCGTTGTGAGAAAGACTCTTGAAGCCTGGCAGGAATCGCCTTGGCTGGGCTGGGGAATTGCTCAAGGCACAGCCAACTGGCACACTTACAAGATCCAACTCGGTTCTTTCTCTACCTATGCTGCTGTTCTTTATTTACATGGTATCTTGGGCTTTATTTTTTTTATTGCCGCCCTGGCTACAACTGTTGGAACTTTCTGGAAATCTGCTGTTGAAGGAAATCAGCTTTGTCAACAAGCTGTCGCTGGCTTGGTCGCCTTGTACGTTTTCCTTCAAGGTCTTCCTTTGTCCTGGATATCGGTATACATCTGGTTTTTCTTTATTTGGTTAGGAGCAGTGCTATCAGAAACACAAAAAAAACAGCGATCTAATTTAAAGAGAATATGGTGAGAAAAATATCATTAACAGTGCCAATTTTTTAAGTTCAAAGCAATTAAAATCAAAGCAACTAAATATTTGGAAGAAAATCATGATTTCTAAACCAGAAATACTTTTAAAAGCTAAACGAGGCAAGTCTGTAATTCAAGATCTTGCTCTAAAATTCAATTTAATTAAAGGTCATCAAGATTACACAAAATTCATCATTCTTTGTCGCTCTCGAACAGGCTCTAATTTGTCACTCAATCAATTACAGTTTCATCAAAATATTAGGATGTTTTATGAAATTTTTAGTCCAGATCAAAGTCCGAAAGAATTTTGGGATTATATCAACTACGATATCCAAAATATTAGAAATTTAAAGCAAAATCATCCAGTTAAATTGTTGGATGATTTTGTATATAGAGAGATGCCATTAAATATCAGTGCAGTTGGATTTAAGTTATTTTACTATCACGCTAAAGTAGGAAAACAAAAAGAAATCTGGCAATATTTAAAGGAGAGACAGGAAATCAAAATTATCCATTTAGTCAGGAGAAATTTATTAAAAACTCATGTTTCTCAGCAAATGGCTTTAACTACTAATACCTGGTATTTAAAAAGTGATTGGGCTAGCAAACTTCGCGATCGCCATACCCAAAGTGAGCCGACAATTCAACTAGACTACGAACAAACCATGAAAGCTTTTGAACAAACAAAAAAATTAGAACAAGAAAATGAAGATTTTTTTCAAGACCACCAAATACTTAAAGTTTTTTATGAAGATTTAGTCAAAAATAATATGACAGAAATGGAAAAAATTCAAAATTTTCTGGGAGTACAATCAACTCCTGTTTATATTTCCACCAAAAGACAGTCAAAAAATTCTCTCCAAAAATCAATTCAAAATTACTCAGAGCTAAAAACCCGTTTTCAAGGAAGCCCTTATGCCTCCTTTTTTGAGTAATGGATATAAGCTTAAATTTTCAAGATAAATATTCTAGACCAGTTTTGTTCAATTAGTTTACCTTTAAGGAAAGATCGTGGAAAAACTTACTTCAAAAGTAAAGAGACATTGGAAATCTTTATTATTATTCAACTTAATTTTAGTTGGAGCTGTAATTGGAAAAGTTACTATTTCTCCAAAAACTTGGGATGCTAAAGCACAATTAATTTTGCCTAATACAAGTGGAAATCTAGATGCTGATTTAGGAACACTTGGTTCTTTGAAAAATAGTGGCGTAAATTTTTCTAGTTCCATGGATCCGCTTTTAGCTCAAGAATCCATTTTAATCAGTAATCCAGTATTGAAACAAGTTTTGGATTCAGACCCAGAAAAAGAGCTTTTTTCCAGTGTTTCAGGCTATAAAAAATTCTTTGAGGTGTTGCTTGCTGAAAACTCTAATACTTTCAATTTAAATGTAACTGCTTCGAGTCCTGAATTAGCTCGCCAAAGAACAGCTAATTGGATAAAAGCGTATCAGGAACGACTCAATCAATTACGACAAGCTGATAATCAAAGTCGGCAACAATTTCAAACCAATCAAAAGCAAATCGAAGAAGCTAAAGAAAATTTAGCAAAAGCAGAGCGAGAATTAGCTGACTTCGAGCAAAATTCACGACTGATTAGTAGTGAAGAACAAGTCAAAGGTATGGTTAAAGTAGTTGGTGACCTTACCTCTTTACAAGAGCAAGCAAAAGCAAAAGCACAAGCAAATCAAAAACAAATTGCAGCTATTTCTCAAAGATTAGGACTTACGCCTGATGAAGCTATTCGCTCTTTGAGTTTGGGAGAAAACAAAGATTATCAGTTTCTGAGAAATAAGCTGGTAGAAATAGAAAGCACTTTGAATGGGCTTCAAGCCAACTTTACTAATGAAGATCCCAGAATACAGTCATTACTCTTAGAACGAGAAGAATTAAAACATCAATTACAACAGTACGTAGATAATGCTGGGGAAGAAGTACAAATCGACTCTACTGTAAGTAACGATGGTCAAGGACGAGCCAGTTTAATTCAACAATTGGTATTATTAGAAAGCGAAGCTGAAGCTAGTCAAAAACAAGCAGAGCAATTAGAATCTCAGATTGAGCAAATAAATGTCAAGCTGGAATCTATTCCTCAAAATCGATCTCAATTATCAAAGCTAAAAAGACAAAAAGATATTGCAGAAGGTGTATATCAAGGTTTAATAGCTCAGGTACAACAGGCCGGGATTAACTCTTTTGATACCTATCCCAATGTTCAAGTAATCGATCCACCAGAAGCTGATTCCCAACCTTCTAGTCATAATAGCCAACTAATTATTCTCGGTTCTTTACTCACCTCATTTGTAGGTAGCACAGCACTGTTGCTTCTGTTAGAAAACTCAGATCCTTTATTAGATGCAAAAGATCTTCACTCATCTAATTTTCCCTTTGTGGTTTGTATTCCTAAATTTAAAAATTCTGATTTCACTTTAAATCTACCGCATTATGCAGAAGTAGAATTTGAAAAGTTAGCCTCGGCAATCGCTTCTCAGACCAAAATTACTAACCCCACTCTGGGTTCAAAGTTATTATCCGCCGCAGAAGAATTAGAATCGACACAATTAGAATTAATCTCGATTGATTCTCCCCCTAAGCAATCTCATAGATTGCTAATTACCAGCGCAGAAACAGGAGAAGGAAAAACTAGTGCAACTATAGGAATAGGTCAAGCATTAGCCAATTTGGGACATAGGGTACTAATGGTAGATGCAGATTATCATAAGGCAGAATTAAGCCGACACTTCAATTACAATCCAGAAATACAATCCAACTTTAAACACCCAGTACATGTGGAGGCAAATCTTGATTTATTGGTTACTCAATCTCCAGAAGCAGGAAAAACTATAGCTTTAGTTTCTCAAGGACAATTCGACGGAAGGCTCAGAGCGGCAGAATTATCTGGTAATTATGATTATGTCCTGGTCGATACATCTCCCGTTAGTGTTACCAGTGAAGCAGTTATTATGACATCAATGATTTCAGATATCTTATTTGTCGTTCGTCCAGGAATAAGCAAACGTAATTCTGTTAACAGTAGCTTGGATCAACTTACTCAAAACAAATCTCGTATTCTGGGTCTAGTTGTTAATGGAGTTAAAAAGAACACTGAACAATATTCGTATTCGACGTATTCAACTCGTTCCAATTATCTTTTGACATCCGAGGCGGAGGCAACTTAAACGAATTTCAATAGCTCTTAGCTAGTTAATCATCAATAATATTTTTGAATCATTGCTGTGAAAAGAAGAAGATTTTTGCACTTAACGACAGCGAGTACGGTATTAACTAAACTAATAGTTGACAGCCAGCAAGTTCTGAGTTCTGACTTGTTTGGTTCTAATTTTGAGTCGGTAAATTTTCTATCTTCACAGGCTAAATATGCTAAATATAGTGATGTTGGGGTCAGCGTTGACTGGTCAACAGCAATATCAAAGACCACACCTTTGGTTTTTGGCTCTAACGACTATGAGATTGCCGATCCTAAACACGCAGCAGATAACGAATTTCAAAATTTGCTGGCTCAACTCAACATTCGTCTAATCCGTATCCACTATGCAAAACTCAGTGAAAAGTGGAGCGATTCTACTACTAAAAGCTGGGATGAATCCAAAATAAGAGCCTGTTATGATGCTTCGTATTCTCACCAACCAAAAATAGTACAGACAATTCCTCGCTGGCCAATCTGGATGAAAAGTAGCAATGGTTTACTCGATTCTACGGAATATGACAACTATGCTCATTTCTGTGGCGAATTAGTGAGAATTCTCAATAAAACTCAAAACAGACAAATTACCTACTGGGAACCGTTCAACGAACTGGATAAACCATACAAAAATGCAGGAAAGCTAGATGAATTATGGCAAATTTACAACAAAGTAGTCATAAGAATGAAAAAGGTAGACCCGCAAATTAAGGTTGGAGGTCCAGTTTTGACCTGGGATGATTCTCAAACATTAAATCATTTTCTCGCTCGCTGTAGTCAAAACGTAGATTTTATTTCTTGGCATCGCTATGGGAGTGGTGATGCTAATGATTCTACGGACAAAATTATGTCTTTTACGCCTCAGTATGGCAAACAAACTCGTAAATTTCGTTCTATAGTAGCCAAACATATTCCCGAACGAAAAATTCCTTTATTTCTCAGTGAATATAATATTAATTACTCTTGGGATTCTGGTGAAACTAGGCAAAATAATCACATTGGTGCAGTTTGGTTTGCTTCAGTTTTGAAACATCTTGCTGAAGCCGAAATAGATATGGCAGCTTCTTGGCATTTAAAAGATGGCATTTACGGCATGATTGATCCCAAAAATAACCTCCGACCATCAGCAACAATATTCGCTTGGGCAATTAAATTCTTGACAGGAAAAGTTATGGAAAATCAAAGCGATCGCTCTTTGATTGAAGCTCTACCAATTCAGCAAAAAAATGGCAACCGTTCCCTTTTATTAATTAATAAGTCAGCCGAATATGCCCAAGTCAATCTTACAGAAAACTATGGCTCTTTTGAAGTTGGAAAAACTCAAATAAATTCCTTAAATGCTGATGGAATTAAAGTATTTAATCCCCAAGCAAAAACTAATCTTAAGACTTTTACTTTAAGTCCATATTCTGTTTTATTATTACGCTCTCTGGTTCCAATCGATTCTGTGGTCGGATAAAGCAGACTAAGGCAGCAACTACTATCCCTAAAGTGAGAAAAATAGTTATAGTTTTTTAAGTCCGTTCTGGTATATCTCCAGCAACTGATTCAAATTGCATTTGGTGGTATTTCCACAATTCGCCTCGTTGAGATAGTAATTCTCCATAACTACCCTGTTCAACGATGCGCCCATTTTTAAGAACTACTACTTTGTCAGCCCGCACAATAGTTGAAAGACGATGAGCGATCGCAATGACGGTTCTACCCTCGGTTAAATGGTCTAAAGACTGTTGGATTAATCTTTCGGTAACTGAATCTAAAGCACTGGTAGCTTCATCAAGAATGAGGATTTCTGGATTGCGCAGAATGGCTCTAGCAATTGCAATTCGCTGCCGTTGCCCTCCTGATAGACGTACCCCGCGATCGCCTAAAATTGTGTCCATATTCTGGGGTAATTGTTGAATAAAATCCCAAGCATTTGCCTGTTTAGCTACCTCAATAATTGCCTGCTCGTCTATATTTTCCAAACCATAGGCAATATTGTCTCTCACAGAAGTATTAAAAATAAAGGTATCCTGGCTGACAATACCCATCTGACGACGCAGGGAATTAATATCAATGTTCCGTAGATCGATACCGTCAATCAATACTTTTCCACAAACGGGATCGTAAAATCTGGTGATGAGATCGACTAAAGTGGTTTTACCCGCTCCAGAAGCTCCCACTAAAGCGGTTGTTTGTCCCTTAGAGATTTTGAGGTTAATATCTTTGAGAACTAATTCTGTCGAATCATAGCCAAAATCAGTAGCTACAAACTCGATATACTGTTTAAGTTGGGCAAAAGGTATTGTGCCATTTATTAAATATTTTTTATTGTCACTACGTAATAGCTCCTTAATATTGCCAATCGAACCTTGGAAACTATTTAATTTTTCTCGACTGTGATTGATGTGCGTGATCAGAGGAATCAAGCGAAACAAGACAAACATAAAGGTCAATAAAGATGCTGCCCGTATTTGTCCAGTTTCAATCAATAAACCAAATGCCCCCACAACAATAACAATTAATACCGTACTTGATACTCCCTCAGCTAAGGGCTTAATTGTTGCTGAGGCGGTTTGCACCCCAATCTCGGCTTTCATCACTTTAGTTGTTGCCTGATAAAATTTGCGTCGTTCAAAATCTTGGGTAGCTGATGCCTGAACAGTACGAATACCATTGATAAACTCGATCGCCACAGAAGTTAATTGTCCGTTAGCCTGGGGCAAAGCAAAGCTAGCTTCTCTTACCTTGGCAATTAAGTTTGATAGTCCTACAGATAACAGACTAAACATTAGCACCGCCACAATTGAAAGCTGCCAAGAAAGCCAAAACAGAGACAAAATATAAGCTAGCAGCGTCGAACCTAAAGCAATAATATTAGCAGTTATGTTAAATACTTGTTTGAGTTCGCTAACCTCACGAGTAATGCTGTTGAGAGGTTGACCTGAATTAATTTGTGAATAGTAGCTCAAGCTCAAACTTTGTAACTGCTCAAAAATTAATTTGCGTATGCGATCGCTTAAATGGCATTGTGTTAATCCTCTATAAAGTTGCCCCAAATAATTTAATAGCGATCTCAGCCAAATTGCGATCAGAATTACTACTGCTAAATGATAAACTCTTTTTGATGGCGAAGCTTTAGTTGCTAAGATAAATACATCAAACCAAGCAATACCTGTTTGAATTGGTGGTTCGTTAGAATTAGTCAAACCTTGTAGAAATGAAGCGATTAAACTAACTGTTACGCCATCAAAAAAAGCTCCAACTAAAGTAGAGCTTATGGCAATCAATGCTATAAATTTAAAATATTTAAACTGCCGTAGAATAATATAATTATCTTGCCAAAAGCTTGTCGCTCTGACTAGATTGCGAATCATTAGTTTTAGCTTTAGCTTCATAACTATATTAATTTGAAAGTAAGTAAGTAGATTTTATAGCATTTAATAAGTCACAGCAGGCTTTTGAGCATTGATTTGAATCTTTTAATCGCTAGTATAAAACCAATAAATCAAAAAATTATACTCAAGATTTAACTTCAATGAATTGAGTATAGTCGGCGATCCGAAGGCTACGGGTCACGTCGTAATCGCTTTTTGATTATCTTCTACAGGTAGTCTAAATTAGTTTTATAAGCCCCGTTGTCCAAAGGACATAGCGAATACTCCTTGCCTCCTTGCCTCCTTGCCTCCGAACTTATGTTACTGAACTTCCTTATTGTCTTGGAGATCGCTGTATTTAGCCCTTTGAGCTTTTTCTGCTTACTGCTTACTACAAGTCCTGACGCGATACATAAATTGAGGTAATAGAGTATATGCAGTACTACCTGGTCTATCAGCATCATAGATATTAGGAATAAATCTTAATGCAGGTAGGTGTCCTGCAACCGCAGTTTGAAGAGAGAAAGTTAATTCGGAAAATTCGGAAAATTCATTTTGACTGGAGTTTTCTTTTTTCCAGCCTGCCTGTATCGAAAATTTCTCTAACGCACTATTTCCCGAAGACGCACTTCCTCCCATGTTTTCCCAGATTTGTCGTTGGGCATTAAAGCCAAACTTACCATCGCTATATTTTGACCACAATTGATCTATAGCATTGAGATCTGAACAAGGAAAATTATTAACGCTCTCTTTATTTAAATAACCATCTTCTTCTCTGCCACCAGCTTGAATCATTAAATCTCTGGTTTCTTGATGTGCTTCTTGCCAATCTCCTGCGGCTAGTAATTTCTCTACCCTGGCATAGTCTATGCCTGTTTCTGAAGATTGAGTGATGATGTCGGAAGCTGGAGAATCTTCTGTTGGCGTGGGTGGAGACTTTTCAATAGCAACTTCTTCTGGTGAATTATCAGTAGACTTAGACTTAATATCTTTCTTGGTAGTATCAGAATCTGGTTTTAAGGCTACTGTTTCTGTTGATTCTTGGTTGTCTATAGCTAATTCTTTGTAAGTATTAATCGGAATTGCATAACTAGAACCCTTCCTGATTTTGGGGTCATCTACACGATAAATGCCATGTATGCCGACTAGTTGACCATTTTCGTCTATTAGAGGACTACCGCTCATTCCTGCTACGGTTTCTCCTTCATATAAAACCGAATAACCTTGATTTGTAGGAGTATCCAACAAACTGACAACACTAAGATTATAAAAACGATAAACGCGATCGTTGTTCGTTTTCACCCCAGGATAACCAGCTAAATGAACCGTTTGCCCTTCACTGAGAAAATCAGAATCACCGACTTCAGCAGTTTGGTAATTTTGTTCACTACTGAACTGAACCAAAGCTAAATCAACTCCCGACAACTCTTGTACTTGTTGATAGTCAACCTGATGCTGTCTGCCATCAGTAGTTTGAATAGTGTATTCTCCTGGTTCTTTAACTACGTGCCAGTTAGTAAGAACGGTATAGGTATTATTTGATTCGTTAATAATTACTCCCGAACCAGAACTGGCACCATCAATACGGACAGTAATATATTTAGCACGTCGATTGAGTTGTTGTGGTGTTAGCTCTGAAGCAGATTGAGTTATCGTCTCGGATTCGTCCGTGCTTTGATATCCTTGTCCTATTTCTTCTGGTTCTTCTAATTCTGATTTTGGTGAAGATTCTGTGGTAGTTGATTCTAATTGAGCTTTCTCCTCACTTGTCTTGTCTTCAAAGGTGATATTTACTTGAGGGAGACTATCGCAACTGACCAATAAGAAAGCAGTAAGTAATGCGGTAGTAAGCTTAGATACAGAAATCATATTGAAATATCTTAATAATATGTTGATATTGCTAATTGGCTGAGATTATATGAGCAGTTTTAATCCTTGAAAGCCCAATGAATTATTGGGTATTGTAATATGAATTGTCTTATTCAACTATCTGTTACTCAATGTTTTCCAAGTCTGGCAAGTTCTATAAGTCGGAAAAATTTTGCAGCAATTTTTCTAATTCAGGGGAGTTCTCCATGTCAGGAAAGTTTTCTAATAAGTCAGACCAAGATTCTTGGCTCATGAACTCAGGATTGATTTCTCTGGCACGCTTAATATCTGCTTTTCCTTGCTGTAAATCACCCTTCATTAGAACAGCAGTGCTTCGACTCAGATAATAGAAAGCATTGGGTTTAATAGCGATCGCTTTAGTATAAGCTTCAATAGCTTCGGAAAGACGATATGATTCCATCAATAAAGAGCCATGAGAATAATGAAGACGATCACTGTTGGGATTGAGAGCGATCGATCGCTTTAGTGATTATTAATGGATTCACTAAGGTTGACTAAGAAAATCTTCTACATCTACTTCTACATAGAGCTTGTTATCTTCTGAATAAGATATATCTCCAGAACTTTGTTCTAATGCTGAACTGGCATAACCCAATAAAATGTCGCTCAATTGTTCTAGAGTTCTTTCGGCATTATCTTCGTGTTTCAAAGTAATTAATAGTGTCTGACAGTCGCCACCTACTGCTGAAGAGGTACAGATTACGGGCTGACCATTCATTTCCCCATGGGTAATGTATTTAAAACTACCACTGTCATAAGCTTGTTGAAATCGAGGAGATACTTCTTCACAACGGGCTTGAGGAGGATAGTTGTTGCCACTAAAATCTTCTCGTTTCCAGACAACTATCGGCTTTTTATTGTCTGGATTCCAGGCAACAGTTGAATAAACGTATTGGTCACTATTTTTATCGTAGGTTTTAAGCTAATCAACATTGATTTTTTATAGTCACCTCAAGCCCCTCAAGGGTTTCAGAGCTGAAATTATGCAAGTTTAATGTGGATCAGCTTATTGCAGACAAATTTAACTGTTCTTATAGGCTTTTCTTGATTCGCAGCAGAAGATGATTTTACTTCTTTGTTGGTACAACCAAAACTAGCTGTGGCAATTGCGATCGCAGAAATAATGAGTGTTACTAATTTTGACCCGATCATTAGTTGAATATATGCATTTATTAATATTGCACAAATAATACAATTTATATTTGTCTAACAACCAATGATTAACGGTCAATTTAGCATTACTTAATCTTTGCTCTGATCGTGTATGTTCCTGATTCTCCAACAGTAGAGGTTCTAGCGATCGCCTTGTATTTACCATTTTGAGGCAATGTCACCATAACTCTAGAGTTCCAATCTTGAGGAGATATATCATTATTGATAGCTAATTTATTACCATCCGGTTGGCGTATAACTAAATAGGGATCAAATTCTTTACTATTCATTTCAATAGTTATTGTTTGTCCTCTTTCTCCTGAAAAAATATATTCTTCGCAATATACTTGTTCCATAAAATTGTCGCACATATCATTGTGATCTAATAGACTTTCTCTTAACTTGTTATCTAACTTTAGTTGTGACAATGACTGCTGTTCTAGATTAGGTTTATTAAATAAAAGATATATAGTTGCCATAGCAAATAAACCAGAAACAAGTGCTGATACTTTTAAGATGATATTTGCTGTTTTTGGAGTTTTGGCGGGAGCAATCAAGGTGGCTTCAGTTAAGGTGGCTTCAGCTTTTGGGTTTAAGATATTATTTAATACTTGAAGAGCTTCTGTAGCAGATTGATAACGCTGACGAGCATCTTGAGCAGACATTTTTAGCAAAAAATCCCTCAGGCAATCGTTAACACTTAAATTATTATGGCTTAATATTTCCTGCCAATTAATATTATAATCTGGTGTAATTCCTGTTAAAGCTTGTAGGGCAATAATCCCAACTGCATAAAGATCGCTACTCAATGTTGGTTGTCCGCGTAATTGTTCTTCTGGTACATATTGAGGAGTACCAATAATCGTTTGTTGTTGTGGAGATGCGGTAACTTTTTTAACTGCTCCAAAATCAATCAAAATTAGTCGATTATCTTCTTCTCTAATAATAATATTTTCAGGTTTAATATCTCGATGGATAACATTTTTGCTATGAACAAACTGAAGTATTACTAATAGTTGTTGTAGAATATCTGTTACTTTGACTTCTGGTAATGGCTGTTGAGAAATTAGTTCTGTATTGAGAGTATGACCACTAATATATTCTTGAACCAGATAAAAACGCTCTTCTTCAGCAAAATAAGCTAATAAAGTCGGAATATTAGGATGCTTGCCTAAATTTTCTAAAGTTTCAGCTTCACGATTAAATAATTCTTGTGCTTTGGCAAATACTTCTGGTGTAGAGAAATTAGTCTTTAGTTGCTTTACTACACAAATAGGATTACCTGGGCGTTTAGTATCTTGAGCCAAGAATGTTTTGCCGAAACCTCCTTCTCCCAAAACCTTGAGCAGTCGATATCTGCGATCTAAGATTTTCCCCAGAGGTAGTTCCATAGAATCATTCTTATATTCAATATAATTCTTTAAAGTAGTTTAACACTATGATATTAAGGGTTTTGCCATCAAAAAAATGGCAAACAGTCAAGAGGTTCGTATGACCGTAATCGCTCTCAAGACGAATGCCAATTAGTTTACTCAATCACTCACTCATATATATATATATATAAATATTGATGCTGAATAAAAAACTTGGTTGGATTTTTAGCGGAATTTCAGTAATTTTATACACTTCAGTTTGTCTATTGTTACGTTGGGGACAAAGCAGATTAATTTTTCTTCCTGATAGTTTAATTAGATCAACTCCCCAAAAACATAATTTAGATTATCAAGATGTTTGGATAGATATCAAGCAAGACAAAATTCATGGTTGGTGGATTCCTGCTTCAGAAAAAGCAGCACCAGTATTGCTATATTTTCATGGTAATGCCAGTAATAATGGCGATGTAACCGATATCGCTTTTACTTTTCATCAGTTGGGATTGTCTGTGTTGCTCATTGATTATCGGGGTTATGGCAAAAGCAGCCAGGTTTTTCCTAATGAAAAAAGAGTTTACGAAGATGCATTTGCAGTCTGGCAATACTTGGGTAAAGATCGCCAGATGAAGCCACAAAACATTTTTGTATACGGTCATTCTTTAGGAGGAGCAATTGCCATTGAACTGGCAGTAAAATATCCTGAAATGGCAGGATTAATTATAGAGGGAACTTTTACTTCTATTAAGGATATGGCTAGCCATAGCAAAGTTTTGCAACTTTTCCCCCTAAATTGGATCATTACTCAGCACTTTGATTCTATTACTAAAATAAAATCTCTACAAACTCCTCTATTGATGTTTCATGGTACGGCAGATGAAACTGTTCCAGTATCAATGGCAAAAAAAATATTTGCTGCTGCATCAGAACCTAAAAAATTAGTAATTATTCCCGAAGCAAATCATAATAATTTGGATCGAATTGGAGGTCAACAATACATATCCAATTTACAAAAATTTATCCAAGCAAATATTGATAAATAACTGAGAAAGTAGGAGCTAGGCATTGCTAAGCTCCTACTTTCTACTAACTAACTACTAATTAACTACTAACTCACAAAGAAATTTGGTCTAGCAGTAAGTTGATAAAGTTGAGGATATGTTCCCGCTTCATAAGCACCAGCACAAATTAATAAGTAGAACTCCCACTGACGTTTCCATTCTTCTGTGGTTGAGAACGGAGTTGAATCGACGATCCTTGTGATATACGGTTCAATATCACTCCAATTTTTTTGAAAATAATAATTCCAGGCGCGCAAAGTTGGTGGATAATGGTCGGCAATGTTATTTTCTTTACACTTAATAAATTGGCGGTTGCTTTCGATCGCTTTGCCAAGTTCTGAGGGAGAACCAAGAGACAAGTGTTGGAAGATGTAGCGATTGATGTATGGATCGCAAACTAGGTTTGGGTGATCTGAGCCAATGGTTTGAATTCCTAATATTCCATCCTGACTCATTACCAGTCGTACATTCTTGAGAATATTGGCCCAGTTTCTAGTTCCCCCGTGTTCGATAGTTTCGAGGAAAATACACTTGGTAATGCGATCGACACCAGATTCAGTGAGAATCTGGTGATATTGGTCATGGTAACTATGATTGTAGAAGTAATAATTCTCTACTTCAGAAAATTTAGAGCGACAATAATCTACCTG
>JASJDX010000283.1 GCA_030064975.1 Pleurocapsa sp. MO_192.B19 | reverse complement strand
ATCAAGTTTGATGCTGCCGCAGAATTAATCGAAGGGGGAAAGTTTTCTGTCGATGGTCAAGGCTATAACGAGACTGGGGTAATTGATTTAACTGTAACAGCACGAGATCTAGAAGCGTCAGAGGTTAGTAATCTACTAGTACTACCAATTGAATTCGATCGGGGAAATATTGACGGTAAAATTGGTGTCACCCTAACTGATGCTCCTATTCCCGAATTAGAGGGTACGCTGGATTTAGATGATGTTAGTCTCCAAATTCCTGAACTAGTAAAACCCTTTAGTAAGAGTAGGGGCAAAGTACATTTTGAGGGGTCAAAAATTGAGTTAGACAAAGTAGCGACTAATTTTGGTGAAGTATCGGGGATAGCCTCTGGGTTTCTAGATTTAGCAGAGGAAGGAGATTATCAAATTAATACCAAGGTAAAACCCGTAGCAGCTACTAAAGTGATAGATGCTTTAGAATTAGATGCTCCTGTGCCAATTAAAGGCAAAATAAAAGGAGATGTAGAAGTTAGAGGCACATTGGACGCTCCTGTAGTTCAGTTGGACATTGCTACTAATGGTTCTAGTCGCATTGATCGAGTAGATTTTAAGCAAATTGATGCCGATCTAGAACTAGTTGGTACAAATTTATTAGTCAAACAATTTACTAGCTTGCCCAAAAGTGGAGGCGAAATTGAGGGTAATGGTCAGCTACAGCTAGACGGCGCACAAAATATGGCTTTTAATGTTTGGGCAAAAAATGTCTCAGCTAAAGCGATCGCCAAGAGCTATAATAATCAGCTACCCGTAGATATGGGTTTAATTTCAGGTCAAACTACAATATCTGCCCAAGCTGGAGATCTCTCTACTCTCCGTTTTCAGGATGGAGAAGCAAGTTTTGCTTTAGGTAATGGCACTGTTAAGGTAAATAACCTTGATTATGATAATGGTATTTGGTCATCTCAGCTAAAAGCTTCGGCGGTAGAATTTGGCAGTTTACCCATTGGTAAAGGTAGTGCGCCCACTATTGCTAGGGGGTTGGTTGATGGTGTATTTAAGGTTTCAGGTACAAACGATCTGGGCAATTTAAGCCAAGTTGATGCCACTGGTAAAGCAGATTTAAATACCGTGGGAGGTAAGATAGCTGTTCCCAAAATTAAACTAGCAGATGGCAAATGGAAAGCAGACGCTAAAACTAAGGATTTAAAACTACAGCGTTTATTTCCTGACTTGCCCAATGAATTTAACGATAATTTAAGTGGCGACTTTTATCTGACGGGGAACATTCCCGATGATGCTCAACCCCAGACTTTGATTAATGGTTTTGGCGATTTAGCTTTGGCACAAGGCAAGGTTAAAGTTGACGACTTAAAAATCGTCGATCAAAATTGGACTGCAAATGCTCAAGGAATTAACCTCAAATTAAAAGAATTAAGTTCCACTACTCCCGATCAGTTTGCGGGTTTAGTCAATGGCAAAGTGAAGTTAGCAGGGACTACAGATAATATTACTCCTGAGGGAATCAAAGCCCAGGGGAATGGTAGCTTAACTTTACCTGAAGGAGTTTTTGCTGCCGAACAACTGGCGATCGCCGATGGTCAATTTAAAGCCCAGGTAATTCCCCAAAGAGTGGATTTAAGTCTCTTTGGAGATCCTAATTCCGATGATCTTGAACTTAACGGGCAACTGGGGGGACAGCTAAAAGTAACAGGTAAAGTAGATAATCTTAGTCCCACCGCAGTATCAGCCCAAGGTAATCTTACCTTTAGCCAAGGAATTGATCTTTTAGAACAGCCTTTGGGGACAGCAGTAGCTTGGGATGGCAAACGGTTAGATGTGCTGCAAGCAAAAGGGGATGGTTTAGATGCCCAAGGTTATATCGAACTAGACGAGTCATTTTTTAGCGACATTCCCGATAAACTAGCGGCGGTAAATGATTTTGAGTTTGATGTTTCCCAAGCGCAATGGATCGATATCAGAAAGTTGCGTTTAACTTTACCCAGTTGGGCAACCAATCTAGACTATTCAGGTAGAGGGGACTTTTCAGGGCAAATTAGCGGTATTCCCTCGGCGATGAAAATTAATGGCGGCTTGAGTTTAAGAAACTTTAGAGTAGAAAATATTGATTTTGAGCCTTTACTGACAGGAAATGTGCAAATATCTCCTGAGACTGGGGTAAATCTACAACTGCAAGAAATGGCTACTCCTTTAGTTTTCTCGACTACAGAAGATGAAAATCTGGATTCTGAGCCTCTGCCTCTAGATAAAATCGAATTAGTCTTAGATTCCAATTTCTCTCCTCTAGCTTTTGCGATCGCTCATGATAATATTGCCGTAACGGGAACAGGTAAACGAGAAATAGTTGACATTACTACTCAAAATATTCCTGTAGAATTGCTCAAAACCATTGCCCTCAAAAGCGATGACTTCAAAGTTCCAGAAAATGTGGCAACTCAGTCCATAGACGGTGAATTATCAGGTGACTTTATTTTTAATCTCAATACCCTGGCAACCTCAGGAGAGAATATAGTCATAGATGATCCAGCTCTTGCTAGTATACGAGGCGATCGCCTCAAGGGGGATTTTCAATATGCCGACGGTTACTTTGCCATCCAAAATGCTGAATTTAAGCAAAGAAATAGTATTTATAAACTAGAAGGTAATTTAGCCCAAAAACCAGATGATATTGAAGTAGATGGTCGAGTTTCTATTGAAGGAGGACAAGTTCAAGATATTTTAATTGCTCTGCAAATTTTTGAACTAACAGACTTTAGCCGTATTTTTAGCGATCGCGCCTATGATACTGCGGCAGATTTATATCAGCCCCCCGCGCTACCGAATCAACAACCCCTGTTAGATGTTGGCTTAAAAAATGCTCCAGTTATGGAACAGTTACAGTTGTTAGCAGAAATCCAAGCTTGGTTAGCTTCTGTTGAACAACAGCGACAAGCAGCTTTAATTCCAGAAATCAAAAACTTACAAGGAACTTTTGATGGCAAAATTAATGTATCTGGTTCTTTAAATGCGGGATTAAACTCAGAATTTGACTTTCTGGGTGAAAAATGGCGCTGGGGTAACTTAATTGGTCAAAAGATTATCTTTAAAGGTAATCTTCAAGGTGGAATACTCACCCTACTTCCTGTATCAATCCAACTACAAGATATTGCTTCTCAACCTAAAAATAAGAGCAACACTTCATCGCCTACTCTCTTATTTACTGGGACATTTGGCGGAGAAACTCAGTCAGGGCAATTGAGACTAGTAGAAGTTCCTGTTAAATTAATTGAGCAACTTTTTTCTTTCCCTCCAGAATTCGCCCTAGACGGATTAATTAATGCCACCGCTAGTATTGCAGGAACGCAAGATGCGCCTCAAGCTAGGGGAGTAATCCAAATTGACAATGCTTCCTTAAATGAAACTTCAATTCAGTCTACTAAAGGTAGCTTCAATTATACCAATGCCCATTTAGACTTTTTTGCTAGTAGTATAGTTGCCAAAGATGCCGAACCTCTAACCCTAAGGGGGGATATTCCTTATCAACTGCCTTTTGCCAAGGTTGAACCAGAAAGCGATCGCCTAGAACTACAATTAAACGTCAAAAATAGAGGTTTGGCTATATTAGATATCTTTTCTGGAGGCGAACTAAAGTGGATCGATGGCAAAGGAGAAATTGTCCTCGATATTTCTGGTATCCTCGAAGCCAATCAAAATTTACCCCGACAGTTAGTAGCTCAAGGTACAGCTAATATTGAAAATGCCACAATTGCTGCCAAAAGCTTACCCAAAAATTTAATTACTAATATTAATAGCCAGATCTTTTTCGATCTCGACAATATTCGTGTCAATAGTTTTCAAGGAAATATGGGTGGAGGAAAAATCTTGGCTGCGGGTACTGTTCCCTTAAGTGGTGAGGTTGCCGCAGATCCACTCATAATCGATTTCGACGATCTTAAAATAGAGCTCCCCAAACTTTATGATGGAGGTGTCAAAGGAAAACTAAAGATCTTAGGTAAAGC
The DNA here is from genome assembly GCA_030064975.1 of Pleurocapsa sp. MO_192.B19. Taxonomy (GTDB): domain Bacteria; phylum Cyanobacteriota; class Cyanobacteriia; order Cyanobacteriales; family Xenococcaceae; genus Waterburya. The sequence goes on along the minus strand of JASJDX010000283.1, from coordinate 3,611 downwards.
TACTGAACCAAATATCACTGGAAATATCACTCTCTTGGACGGTACGATTTTTTTGGTTAACGAAACTGCCGAGAATGAGAAAGATAATGAGGTAGCAAGTAATACGACTAGTAAAGTTAATACCATTAGTAGACGTAAAACTGATGAAGGAATTGCAGCGCAAACTCAATACAAGAACCTCAAGCTAAGACTAGGGAAAAACATTCAGATTAGTCAACCACCAATTTTTACTTTTTTGGCTACAGGAGATTTAAATGTTAATGGTACTTTTCTACAACCTATTCCTGAAGGTACAATTACTCTAGAGCGTGGTCAAGTTAATCTATTCACTACTCAGTTCAACTTATCACGAGACTATCAAAATACCGCTCGTTTTTCTAACGATCTCGATCCTTCTTTAGATGTCTTACTCGTAGGTTCAGCTATAGAAACCACTAGAAGAAGTATTCCCAGTGAAGTGTTGCCAACAGAAATTATTACTCCTTTTAGTTTCGGAACTTTGGAAACGGTAAGGATTTCCGCCAAAGTTAAAGGGCAGACTAATACTAGTCAAATTACTAATCAAATTGAGCTTACCAGTAGTCCTCAAATTGAGCTTACCAGTAGTCCTCCCCGTAGCCAACCAGAAATCATTGCTTTATTAGGAGGGGGTTTTGTAGAAACTCTAGCTAATAGCAATAGTACTTTAGGATTAGCTAGTTTAGCTGGTTCTGCACTGTTTGGCAGTTTAAATTCTGAATTTAATAACGCTTTTCCTATTGGAGAATTACGTCTATTTTCCACTCAAATTATTGAAGACGAAGATAATCGAGATGATAGCACAAGGGAGGCGCTAGCAGGAGAGCTTGCTTTTGACTTGATTGATAATTTTTCTTTTTCTATTCTCAAAATTCTTACTACTGATGATATTCCTGCTCAGTTTGGTTTTCGTTATCGATTTGACAACAACTTTGTGTTGAGGGGTTCAAGTAATTTTGAAGGAAACAACAGAGTATTATTTCAATTTGAATCAAGATTTTAGCTTCTTTCTTCTTATCTAAAATGTATTTTTATTAACAATAGCTATGATTAACAGTTACGACTATTTTTTAGATTATTGCTAGTCACCAATAAAAGAAAACTCAGCCACTTCCAGGAAAATAATTGGATCTTGATGGTTATAAAGTACATTTTTTTTTCAAAAACTGTCATCTGGAAAAGTAGAGGTTTCAAACTTGACTTAATTTATGACCATACATAATTAAAAAGGGAAATGCATATAATAACAATATAGTAGATAACGTTTATCTAATTTTTTAAAATGAGCCAAAAAAGACAAGAGGTTGATCCTGGAATTGCCTATATCTTATGGGCATGTGGTTTCTTAGGATTCTTTGGAATCCATCGTTTTTATACGGGTAAGATTACTAGTGGTTTATTGTACTTTTTTACCCTGGGTTTTTTTGGTATTGGTCAATTTGTTGATTTGTTTCTCATTCCTGGGATGACCAAGGAGAGAAATCTTTATCTTCTATACGAAGCTACGGTTAAATCCCACACTGAAAGTCCTCAGGTAACTTTGGTGAAAAAAGAAGAATCTGACCCCATGTTAACGCTGCTTAAGGCTGCTGCTGCTCATAATAATGTTTTATCTATTGGTCAGGCTATGCTCGCTACAGAATTACCTATAGAAAAAGTTGAAGGCTTACTCAACACAGCACTCAAGCAGGGTTTAGCTCATATAGATAATGATGAAAAAACAGGGGCAGTGCGATATTATTTTGATGTCTAACTTAATTTAACTTTAATTGAGCTGAAGCGATTGGCTCTGTCACATAGCCAAGCTCGGTGTCCCGCAGAGTACGCTTCGTGATTGGGCTCCGACCACCGCAATCTGGCGATCGCAGTATAAGATTTAAGTATAAAATTCAACTATCTTTACAAAATGTTGAATTTTATCGCTAGATTTTTTGACAATCTCAGATAATAATATGTTACTATTGTCTAGCTGATTTGGGTCATTAGCTCAACTGGATAGAGCAACGCCCTTCTAAGGCGTAGGTTTCAGGTTCGAGTCCTGAATGGCCTGTTGCAAAAATAAAAAATAGAAGACAAACTGCTCAATAATCAGGAGGACAGTAAAAATTGCCAATCACCTGATTAATCTCTTCAGCGATCGCGCTCCGCGCACCCCGAAGGGATCGCTATCTATCCTAGCTATCCTAGATCTTGCTACCTCAGTCAATTTTACTTTTAATCATCATTTTAAAAGAGGCTGGAGGGGCAATGGTTAAACCACGACGCACTGGTAACAGAGGGCGATCGCTAATTAACTTTAATTGGAAGCGCGATAAAATTGTAGTTGTTACTAATTTCATTTCTAGTAATGCCAAAGCCGAACCAATGCAACGGCGATTGCCTCCCCCAAAAGGAATATACTCATAACTAGAATAAGTTTTCTGCAAAAATCTTTGCGGATCAAATTGTTTAGAATTAGGATACAAATCTTCTCGATGGTGCAGAGAATAAATAGAAATCATCAACCAAGTATCAGGTTCAAAATCGTATCCCATAATTGACATTGGTTGGGTAAGTAGGCGAGCAAAAGTTCCCGCAGCAATTGGATAAATTCGTAGAGTTTCAGAAATTACTGCATTTAAATAAGTTAAGTTGTTGATTGATTGATAGTTCGAGCTTTTATCCCAAGAATTCAATTCAAAGCGTAGCTTATCTTGTACTTCTGGAAGATAATGAACCCAATAAAAAAGCCAAGCTAAAGCCGAGGCAGTGGTTTCATGTCCAGCAAACAATAATGTTATCAACTCATCATGTAATTCTTCATCTGTCATTCCTGCGCCATTTTCATCTTTAGCTAATAGCAACAAACTAAAAATATCTTTATTTTCTAATTGATTGGTAGCTAATAATTCTCGCCTTTCTTCGATCTCTGCGTAAATTAAAGTTCTAATTTCTTGTTTTAACAGCAGAAACCGACCCCAAGGACTAAATTTTCCCCAATCTTGTTGTAAAAAAGGAAAAAATATCAAACTTGAGTTTAAAGGAGTATTAAATGTTTCTAAAAGTGTAGTTAGTAGTTCTCGCAAGCGATCGTATCTTGCTCCAGAATCAATACCAAATACTGCACTCAAAATTACTCGCAGCGTAATTTCTTGCGTTAGCGAACGAACTTTAAAAGGCTTATTTATCTCTAGGCGATTGCAGACTTTATTAGTTATCTCAACGATTTGCTCGCTGCACTTTTGCAGAGATTCACCGTGAAAAGGAGGCATCAACAAACGTCGGCGGTTTTTATGTTCTTTACCATCTAATAAAAGTAGAGAATTGTCTCCCACCAAGAAACTTAAACCTTTATTGCCCCTACCAACTTCAAATTTATCTGGGGAAGCGGTAAAAATATCCTCGATCGCTTGAGGATTACTAGTCACAACAGTTGGTGGTGAATTTTTAAATGTTACCTGATAAAAATCTCCATGTTTTCGGCTACGTTGCTCCATAAACTCTAGAGGACGCAAGATAGCATTGATCTGGCGGATGGTTCTCAGCCACCCAGAAGTACTTTTAACTGTTGGTATTTGCTTCATTGTGGCGATAATTAAATATTGTAAATATTG
>JASJDX010000282.1 GCA_030064975.1 Pleurocapsa sp. MO_192.B19 | reverse complement strand
ATTGGCTTAGGGGCGCATCGCGATGCGCCCCTAAAGAAACTTATGAATCTGACCAACACCTGGTATAAATATTTCCAGAAATCACCTAAAGACACTAACAATTTAAGAGGATAGAGAGATGACTGACGACAAGAGCTACGACCTGATCGTAGTAGGCTCTGGCAACGGTGCCTGCGGATTTCTGAGCTATTACCTGCAGAATGCTGCTGACAGGTCTACCCCTGAGCAGATTTTAGTGGTGGAAGAAGGAGAACACTTCTTCAAGACCAGCGACATCGCCCACCAGCTCAACTGGCTCAAGTCCTTCTCGGAGGGAAAAATATTCAAGTTGCACAATGCGCTTACCCCCGACGGCACCCCCATCATCTCAGGACGAGCCTGCACTATGGGCGGTGGCGGCTCCATTAACTACACCATGCTCCACGAGTCATCCGAGTGGCTGGCCACCCACATCGGCCACACGGCAGACTACTGGAACGACCTCAAGGCCGAACTGAACGAGAGGTTCGCCAGGCCAGAGCCAACCAAAGACCTATCACCCATCACACAACACCTTCTTCAGGTGGCCGAGTCAGTCGGTTTTAAGCACTGCACAGACACGCTTCACAACATCCCCAATCATCCAGAGAGCGATGCCGACCTGTTGCACCCATTTCCCACGCCCTTCAATCAGTTTGGGCAGCGTACCCACAGCGGTGTGTCGCTCGTGAATTGGTTCGACAAACGAGTGGAACTCAAAACCCAAAGCCGGGTTGAGCGGCTTGAGTTGGCCGACGAGCAAGGGGAGTCAGTACGGTGCGTGGCGTTGCAGGTGAAGGACTTTAACAAGGGAGAGATGCAGCGCTTTTCCCTGAAGAACGATGGCAGGCTAATTCTGTGTGCGGGGGCTGCCACGCCACGGTTGCTGTTGCCACACTGGAAGAAGCTCCAGAACAACGAGATCGGGCAGCATGTGAGCGATCATCTTCTCCTGCCGCTTGGTCTTTACCTCCCAGTCAAGGGAATCGAAATCACACCCCGGGATAACTACATCCCCCTATTTGCGACGACAATATGGCAGCCCCAACAACATGGACGGACGACCGTCTGCACCTTCGATTTCTTCGCTGGGAACTTTCAGCGACTTTTGTTCCTTCTCTCCCACTTGTTCCTTGCCTTGCTGCTGCCCAACTGGCTCAAGAAGATTGTGCTCCGTGCCCCTTGGTTGTTTAGCATCACGAAGAACACGGTGCGAGTCTTTATTCAGATTGTCAACTTCATCATTAACTTGTTTTGGGGACTCTCTAACCTGCTCCAAGGCCAACCGTGGCCAAAAGAAGTGGAGCTGGTCACTGCGATCATCAAGTTCAAACCTGCTTCAGAGGGCTGCTACTCTAGTGATGGTGCTCGGATTATCTTAGACTTCTTTGCAGAAGACGAACACACAGGGTTCAATCAGGATAAAGAGGTGGCCAAGAGCACGATCGCGAAGCACCTTAAACTGATGAACCAACTGGGGCACCAGCCACATTGGCTCGTTAAGTGTTTCATCCGCTTGCTCACCCAGCTCCCCTACGAGGAGAAACAGGTTGCCCACTATGTTGATGTTTACAGCAAGAAGTTCTTGCTGACTGAGCAGCACTTGGCGGGGGGATGTCTGTTCGGGAAGGCGATTGATAAAGGGCTGGACAACGCAATGGACACAGGCAAGTTGTACGGGTCAGCCAATGTGTATGTGGCGGATCTATCGGCGGTTCCTTTGCCCCGAATCAGTCCACAGATGACGGCATACCTCATTGGCTTCCATGTTGCCAAGAGATTATGTCACGATTTGGCAAGTTAGCGAAAATTTGGCAAGTTAGCGAAAATTCGGCTGGAGAATTGGGCGTTACGACATCAATCGGACAGAAAACAACGCCGCACGTAGTGCGGTTCGTTCCTGACGAAATTGGGGAAAACCCATATAAATCAGGGCTTCTAGAATAACCTAGATGATAACTTTTGGCTCGATGGAGGTGAAAATCCTCTCCCCTAAACTCAAGGGTGACTCCTTATCTGCCCACACCGAGTAGGCTCTCTATCCTACAGAGTGAAGCTGGGAACAGGACGCAATCAGACATCAATTGCAGGTGACACTGGAGTTAACAGGGAAGTCCCACGGTGTGTAGCATTACATGAATCCTGCCACGACTACCTCCACATGAGCAAAGGCTACGGCTAAGAGTTTGGGGAGCGCAGTGCGGGGAAATATCGCACGCTGCGATCTAACTGAGAGGTGCGGAAGATAATACCTCCCATCGACTCAACCTAAGATGCATTATACGCAAAGCTTAGGGCTAACTGGACGTATAATTCGCTTAAAAATGGCAATTATCATCAAAAAAACTCAGCGTATAATAAAATCCTACTTTTTTGGGTATTTTTTTTATTAATCAAAACTCTTGGGTGTAAAAATCTTCAATCAATTGCTGGTCAAAGCTTTTAGCCATTTGAAATCATCGAATTATACGACCACCGTTGTTTTTTGTCCATTTGCTGTTGGATCGCCATTATGAACGTAGGGCAGGCTGGGGAAATCCCAATATCTGCAACCACGCTGTTGAGGACGGAGGAAAGAAGTTCCTTCCTCTTGATCCTTATCTCTCATCCCTCATCCCTTTTGTGATATTACTTGTTATTAAAAATCAGCACTCAAAGGAGTTCTGGGGAAGGGTATGACATCACGAATATTAGTCATGCCTGTCATAAACTGCACCAATCTTTCAAAGCCCAAACCAAAGCCCGCATGAGGAACAGTTCCATAACGACGCAGATCTAAATACCACCAAATATCATCGGCTTCGATGTTCATTTCTTTGATCCGTCTTTCTAAAACATCTAAACGTTCTTCCCGTTGTGAACCACCGATTATTTCACCAATTCCAGGGGCGAGAACATCCATTGCAGAGACAGTTTTTTCTCCCTCATTCAGACGCATATAAAAAGCTTTGATATCTTTGGGATAGTTGGTGACAATGACAGGCTTTTTAAATAAATCTTCTGCTAAATAGCGTTCGTGTTCCGACTGTAAATCTATACCCCACTCTACAGGAAACTCAAATTTTTTCTTCGCTTTTTCTAGTAAAGCAATGGCTTCAGTATAAGTAACTCGTTCAAATTCATTACTGATAATATTGTCCGCATTAGCCAAAATAGATTTATCAACCCACTTATTAAAAAATTCCATGTCATCGGCGCAATGGTCCAACACATATTGAAAAATGTATTTGAGGAATTCTTCGGCGAGGTTTTGATCTCCTTCTAAATCGCAAAAAGCCATTTCTGGTTCAATCATCCAGAATTCTGCTAAGTGACGGGAAGTATTAGAATTTTCCGCCCGAAAAGTCGGACCAAAAGTATAGACATTTTGAAATGCCATCGCCATCACTTCTGCCTGTAGCTGTCCACTAACGGTTAAATAGGCAGGTTTACCAAAAAAGTCTTGACTATAATCTACTTCTCCTTTGTCATTTTTGGGGAGGTTATTTAAATCGAAGTTAGTAACGGTAAATAGTTCCCCTGCACCCTCACAGTCACTAGCAGTGATAATCGGGCTATGTATCCAGAGGAAACCTTTCTCTTGAAAAAACTGATGAATTGCTGTGGCGCAAGCATTCCGTACACGAAAGACAGCCCCTAAAGTATTAGTACGCGATCGCAAATGACTAATGGTGCGTAAAAATTCAAAAGAGTGACGTTTCTTTTGTAAGGGATAGGTTTCAGCATCAGCTGTTCCATATACGGTCAAAGACTCGGCTTTCATCTCAATTTTCTGTCCTTTTCCTGGGGACTCGACTAACTTGCCGACGATTTCTACAGAAGCCCCTGTACCCAGTTGTTTGAGAATATTTTCGTAGTCTGGTAAATCGGCATCCAGAACAGCTTGCAAACCCGCCAAAGATGAGCCATCATTAATCTCGACAAAGGAAAACCCTTTTAATTCCCTTTTGGTACGTACCCAACCCTGAATAGTTACGGATTCACCTGGTTGACCATTTTTCAGAATGTCTGCAACTCGTCTAGTTACCATATAGCCTCTAATTCCTGCTTGCATATCTGAATTATTTTATCGAATACCCAGAAAAACTTATAATTACTAATTACCAAGGTAATTGGCTACCATCCCAAGCAAAGAACTCTCCACTATCTTTCATTTCCAAATCTGCTATTACTTTTAATAATAAATTGACCGTGTGTTCCACAGGAAAAAGTTTACCTGGAGGAACATTCTTTTGAAATGGTTTAGAAAGCCTAGTATCAGTAGTACCTGGATGTAAAGCAACGACAATGGTTTTAGGACATCTACGACTATACTCGATCGCTGTAGTTTTGATGAACATATTTAATGCCGCCTTAGAAGCGCGATAGCCATACCATCCTCCCAGATGATTATCGCCAATACTACCAACTTTAGCGGAGATACTGGCAAAAATACTGCGCTCACTTTTTTTGAATAAGGGCATCAAGTGTTTAGCTAGCAATACTGCTCCAATACTATTAACTTGAAAAGAGTAAATTAAGTTCTCTGGTTTTATTTGTCTGAGGCTTTTTTCGGGGGCTAAGTTATCTTCGTGTAATACTCCGACGCAATAAATAACTAGATGTAGCTGCTTGACAAACTCTTGAATCTGCTTAACTCCTGCTACAATCTGAGATTCGTCGGTGACATCAACTTGTAAACATTCTAGGCGATCGCCGTACTGCTTTTGTAGAGTCAATAACTCACCAGCAGTTGATTGGTTACGATAAGTAGCAAAAATATGATTAAAATTATCTTTTTGTAATAAGGCTCGAACAAAGCCCAACCCAATACCTTGACTTGCCCCCACTATCAAAGCATTGCCATGATTAATTTTTGCTAACACGTTTTTCTACTAAATTTTTTTTAGATCGTATTTCTACTATAAATTGTAAACTATTGTAAAGGATAGGCATTCAAAGTTTATGAATCGACTAAAGGCTCTTATATTCGATGTTGACGGTACTCTTGCTAATACAGAAAGAGATGGACATCGAGTAGCTTTTAATAGAGCTTTTGAAGAGGCAAAATTAAATTGGAATTGGTCGGTAGATTTTTATGGGGAATTACTAACAATTTCGGGAGGGAAAGAACGGATCAAATATTATCTTCATAAATATCAGCCTGACTTTAAAAGCCAAGAAGATATTACAGATTTTGTAGCTTATATACATAAACTTAAAACTAAACACTATCTGCAATTACTTCGTAGTGGTGCAATAAAATTGCGCCCAGGGGCTAAAAGATTAATAGAAGAAGCGAGACAATCAGGCATTCGGATGGCGATCGCTACTACAACTTCTTTCCCCAATGTGATTGCTTTATTAGAAAAATACCTCGACCTAGATTGGTTTGAAGTTATCGCTGCTGGGGATATTGTCGCCAATAAAAAACCCGCCCCCGATGTTTATAATTATGTTTTGCAGAAGATGAAACTTCCTGCTAAAAATTTTTTGGTCTTGGAAGATTCTGATAATGGACTAGAGTCGGCGATCGCAGCAGGGCTGAAAACCATAATTACGGTGAACAATTACACCGCAAAACAGGATTTTAGGCGGGCAGCTTTAGTAGTAAGTGATTTAGGAGAGCCCGATCGAGCTTGTGAAGTTCTTCAAGGTAATTTTAACGGTGATTATTTAGATGTTGCGAGTTTGCGCTCACTTATTTAACAACCATACTTTCTTAATAGATCTAGTGTTTATCAGCAGATTAAAGCCTGAGTGGGTAATAATAAATTTAGAATAAAAAAGACAATTTCGCACCTCTGACAATTTTAGAAAAGCGATCGCTATGACCACTGTTGAAACAACTAAAACATCTTCTGGAATGGATGTGTCCAAAAAAGGTTTGCCCGTTACTATCATCACGGGTTTTCTCGGTAGCGGCAAAACCACACTTCTCAATCATATTCTGACGAATCAAGACGGAATTAAAACCGCAGTCTTAGTCAACGAATTCGGTGAAATTGGTATTGATAATGAGTTAATTATTGCCACCGACGAAAGTATGGTTGAGTTAAATAACGGCTGTATTTGCTGCACCATTAACGAAGATTTGGTTAATGCTGTCTATAAAATTCTTGAAAGAGAAGAAAAAATAGACTACCTAGTAGTAGAGACAACTGGATTAGCCGATCCTCTCCCTGTAGCTTTAACCTTTTTGGGGACAGAATTGCGGGACATGACTCGCCTAGACTCGATCGTAACTATGGTCGATTGCGCTAACTTTAGCTTGGATCTATTTAATAGTGAAGCAGCACAAAGTCAAATCCAATACGGTGATGTCATTGTTCTCAATAAAACAGACTTAGTAGATGAAGCCGATGTAGATGCTTTAGAAGTCAGACTTAGAGACATGAAAAAAGATGCTCGCATTCTGCGGACTAAAAAGTCCCAGGTATCTCTCCCACTCATCTTGAGTGTTGGTTTGTTTGAGTCTGATAAATACTTTGATCGGGGAGAATCAAAAGACCATGACCATCACCCTCACGACCATGACCATGACCATGACCATGACCATGACCATGACCATCATGACCATGACCATGACCATGACCATCATGACCATGACCATCACCCTCACGAACACCATGATCACGATCATTCCCATCACCTAGAAAATGATGGCTTTTCTTCTATTTCTTTTCAATTTGATCGACCTTTAGCAATTCGGAAATTTCAGTATTTCCTAGATAACCAACTACCAGAGAGCGTATTCCGTGCCAAAGGAATCATGTGGTTTGATGAAAGTCCTAAACGTCATATCTTTCACCTCAGTGGGAAGCGATTTACCATCGAAGACGAAGAATGGCAGGGAGAAAAGAAAAACCAACTTGTCCTTATTGGTCAAAACTTAGATCAACAGACACTCCGTCAGCAGATTGAAAACTGTGTCTGCTTGCCAACAAGCAATCGCGGCAAAGGTTTTGGGAAATAATTGATATTTTAATATTTAGTGAATAGTTAGCTAAATGCGTGTTGTCCTTCAGCGAGTTAGATCATCTTCAGTCATAGTAGATGGCAAAGCGATCGGTAAAATTGGTCGAGGCTTAAATTTACTAGCGGGAATTTCTCCTACAGATACGGAAGCCGAACTCGACTGGATGACTCGCAAATGCTTGGAATTACGTTTATTTCCCGATCTATCTGGGGATAAAGCCTGGAGTAAATCGGTTATGGATATCCAGGGAGAAATTTTAGTCGTTAGCCAGTTTACACTGTATGGTGACTGTCGTAAAGGTCGTCGTCCTTCTTTTAGTGGTTCAGCATCTCCTAATCTAGCTGAACCCTTATACGATCGCTTTATTGCTAAATTAAAACAAAGTGGTTTATTTGTAGCTACAGGGAAATTTGGTGCCATGATGGAAGTCAACATCGAAAATGATGGCCCAGTTACCTTAATTTTAGAAAAAGAAGTTAGCCTTAGTTAGACTTTATGCTCGTGCCATCAGCAGAGTTCTATCTGGACAGATTTGTTCAGATATTTAGAAACGGCAAGGGAAAGCCTTATATATCAATGTGTTTAGCTCAAAAATACCTAAACCCTGAATACAACTAGGTTTGAGGCGAGTTTACCTC
>JASJDX010000281.1 GCA_030064975.1 Pleurocapsa sp. MO_192.B19 | reverse complement strand
ATATCTTCAATATTTTGAATTGCATCGCAAAAACAACGATGTGCTAACTGTTTTTCTAAGGGTAAATTTTTCATGATTTGTATTTTTTTATTTGAGTATTGATGTCATATTGTGCTATCAAATGAATATGTCATGTTCAAAAAATTTATGCATGATAAAATTTACCTAGTGAAAAGTTTTTATTACTTTGTCTCAAAACCAAAATTGACACTACACTTGGGGTTTCTCACTATAGCTGATGACTGACTGACATGGGCAGGAATAATTATCAGTCCTGCCTTTCGATGCTTTTGCCTCGGTCAAGAATTCTATAATTCCTTGGTCATTACTTTTGCATGGCCACCCAGGGTAAACATATTTCTGTTTACTCGTAATACACTCCTTCCATGACGACTTTCTCTTCGTAATTGTTCTCTTTCGATTTGCCCGCAAAAGGTTTTCCATCAATGATGAGGTGCATAGAATGCATAAGGGCGTTGCTCCGCTTTTTGAAAACGGGCTTTAGAGTTTCGCCCCATTTTCAGCCAGAGTATAGGTTCAGAAAAAAGACATAAGGGAAATTCTCCTAAATAGGAACGGAGAACAAGATGAAGTTCAGTATCTCGACGAACTTTAAACAAATACTGAGCAAGGCGATAAAAACTAGCTAAATAAGATACTTTAGCCTTGAGTTTTTTGAGCAATGTTTTCATTAGTTAATTTGATTACTATATTATTAATCAACTTTTTAGGCTAACAAGTTACTAACTTTAATATCAGTTTATAGTAAGATTCAACTCTTTACCAATTCAGCTAAGTAATGGAAAAATAGATCTAAACTAAAGATCATATTTGTTTTACTATTTCAACTTTTAATTCTGTCAATAATCATATTTTTCAATACTTTGAAGGATTTTATTTTCTACATATAAACTTGAAAGTAACTTTTTCGTTACTTTTTTGCTATTATTTTTTGACTTATATAGTCTTATTTTTTTTGCTCGATAAAAATATTTAATTCATAGAAATTACTAATAGAATAGTCGGATAATATACTGAAATTTAAATACAATTAAGGCAAAATGCGAGTAGTATAAATCAGCGACTTTTTTCAATATTGTCTATTTTCATAACTTATATTTAAGTAGAAATTTGAGAGGAATAAGATTTTTGGTGTGCTGATTGAATTAAAATCTATCTAGACTAGTAAACATAAAACTTTTAAGATCCTCAATTTATGCTGAAGTCTGCCATATCTCCGTCAGATCAGGAGCAAGTAAATTCTCATAACCTTGATACATCTCAATTGAAGACAATTGCCTTAGATGTCGGGGGGATGAAATGTGCTGGTTGTGTTAAAGCCGTCGAAAGACAGTTGGAGCAAAATTCGGGAGTAGTATCTGCCTGCGTCAATTTGATTACCGAAGTAGCAGTAGTAGAATATGAAACTCAAAGTATTGCTCCAGAAACCCTAGCAGAAAAACTAACTAAGACTGGTTTCCCTACTCAATTACGGGAAAGCGATCGCAGTATTTACCAGGCTGCGATGGAAAGTCAGGCAAAACGTCAACAACAACAGCAAAAGCAAGTTTGGCAGCTAATTACCGCGGCAATATTATTATTCTTTTCCAGTATTGGTCATCTACATCATCTGGGTTTACCCTACATACCTGTACTAAGTAATATTTGGATTCATTTTGGATTAGCAACTCTGGCTTTATTAATTCCAGGGCGATCGCTTTTAATTGATGGTTGGCGTAGTCTAGCCCAAGGAATGCCTAATATGAATACTCTAGTGGGTTTAGGAACAACCAGTGCTTATCTGGCTAGTTGTTTTGCCTTGTTTTTACCCCAGTTAGGTTGGGAATGTTTTTTTGATGAGCCTGTAATGTTGCTAGGCTTTATTTTATTAGGACGTACTCTAGAAGGAAAAGCCCGTAATCGCGCTTCAGCGGCTTTAGCCAAGCTAGTCTCTTTACAACCACCTATTGCTCGTTTAATTGGCAAACAAGATAATGCTGAGACGATTGAAATTCCCGTAGAACAAGTTAAACCAGGGGAGTGGTTACGCGTCTTACCAGGGGAAAAATTTCCTGTGGATGGAGCAATAGTTACGGGAGAAACTACCGTAGATGAATCGATGTTGACAGGGGAGTCGGTAGCAGTAGGCAAAAAAATATCTGATTTAGTTCGTGCAGGTACAATTAATCAGTCGGGAGTAATTACCATCGAAGTGACTGGTATTGGTCAAGATACAACTCTGGCAAAGATTATCAATTTGGTAGAAGATGCCCAAACCCGTAAAGCACCCGTTCAAAAGCTAGCGGATACGATTGCAGGATATTTTGCCTATGGAGTAATGGCGATCGCAACTCTAACTTTCTGCTTCTGGTATTTTATTGGCACCAAAATTTGGGATTCAGTCTTAATAACTGTATCTAACTCGATGTCGATGTCTATGGGAGAAATGATAGTAGAAACCTCTCCTGTACTATTAAGTTTAAAACTAGCGATCGCGTTACTAGTAGTTGCCTGTCCTTGCGCCCTTGGTTTGGCTACTCCTACGGCAATTTTGGTAGGTACGAGCATCGGGGCGGAAAAAGGAATTTTAATTAAAGGTGGTGATATTCTCGAACGAGTCCACAAACTTGACACAGTAGTCTTTGATAAAACAGGGACTTTAACTATTGGAATGCCTCAAGTTACCGAATGCATTTCTCTGGGAGATATCACATCCAATGAATTATTACAGATAGCAGCATCCGTTGAAAGTGCTAGCAACCATCCCTTAGCTAAAGCGATTATTACAGCCGCACAGCAACAAGATTTATCATTATTAGAAACTGCTGATTTTCATACCGAATTAGGACAGGGAATGTCAGCAACGGTTGCAGGAAAAAGCGTGTGTTTGGGTAATCAAGAGTGGTTAACCAATCAAAAAGTGGTCATCAGTCAACACCATGATTCAAAAGCTCAATTTTTAGCCCAATCAGGCAAAACAATTATTTATCTAGCCATAGCAGATATTTTACAGGGTTTAATCGCTATAGAAGATAGTTTGCGCCCCGATGCAACTCAAACAATTAAACAATTACAAACACTGGGATTAAGTATTACCTTGCTCACAGGCGATCGCTCAGAAGTTGCTCAGGCGATCGCTAAAAAACTCAATATTGCTCAGGTTTTCTCAGAAGTAAAACCAGGAGATAAAGCTGGGGTTATTAGCACTTTACAACAGCAAGAAAAAACAGTGGCTATGATCGGAGATGGGATTAATGATGCGCCAGCCTTAGCACAGGCAGATGTTGGAATATCCCTCCAGGGCAGTACAGATGTTGCGATCGCTACTGCCGATATTGTTTTGATGCAGAGTCAACTTAGAGATGTTATTGAATCAATTCAACTGAGTCGAGCAACAGTCAACAAAATCAAACAAAATCTTATTTGGGCTTTAGCTTATAATGCCTTGGCAATTCCGATCGCCGCAGGAATTTTATTACCTCAGTATGGTTTATTGTTGTCTCCTGTGTTGGCAGCAATAGCAATGGCATCTAGCTCTTTGATTGTTGTTACAAACTCTCTTTTACTAAATTTTGATCTGGCAAAATCAAAATAATTAAAATAATTAAAATAATCAACTTAAACATGTGAATTGAACAGAGTATTAATAGCACAGTGGATTCAAGAGATTGTCAATGAGCTTATTTGTACTGCTGTTTTCAATTTATATCAAGCACAAGAAGATAGTTAAAATAAACTGCTTACTTTGGACTCGGCTCATGAGCGTAAAACCTGTAAAACATCGAGAAGAACACATCTTAATCGTTACTGATGGGAAAGGACACCGAGAAATTAACCTTCAAGACAAAACTTATTCTTTAGGGAGGGGAGTAAAGTGCAATATTGTGCTGCAATCTCAGTTTGTGTCTCGTCATCACGCTACTTTAATTAGGAGAGAAGAAGAAGACAGTAATTATTATCGAATTATTGACGGTGACTCTGAAGGGAAAACTAGTGTCAATGGGCTGTTGGTTAATGGCAAGAAAGTTAGATTTCACGATCTAAAACACGGTGATAAAGTTATTTTAGGACCTCAGGTTGAAGCTGTTTATCAATATCGTGAGTATGATATTTTTCCGACCATCCCACCTGATGATCCTTATGATATTACTTTGATCGACCCTGCTATGATTGATGTTGAGGAAGAATACTAGTATTGCTGCGCGCAAGTAGTAAGTAGCAAGTAGTAAGTTAAGATGTTATTTAGCTTTCAACTTGAATCAATAGTAGGTTTATTTACACCCACGTCTACTAGAATTTTGGCGTAAGTTCAATAAACCTTAATCAAATCAAAGATAAATGATGAGCATTTTTAAAGGTTTGATTGGTCAAAATAAGGCAGTAGAGTTGTTAGAACAAGCTGTTAAATTAAATCGCGTCGCCCCAGCCTATTTATTTTATGGTTCTTCAGGTATTGGTCGTAGTATTGCTGCAAAGGGTTTTATTCAACTACTACTAAGTGTTGGTTTATCACCAGAAAAACATTCTTTAGCACAGAGAAAAATAAATAAAGGTAATCATCCAGATTTACTCTGGGTAGAACCAACTTATCTTAGTAAAGGTCAGCTATATACAGCTTCAGAAGCCGCTGAACAAGGATTACAATATAAAACACCGCCTAAAATAAGGATCGATCAGATTCGTCATATTACCCAGTTTCTTAATCGTCCTGCTCTAGAAGCAACCAGACAGGTAGTAGTCATTAAAGATGCTCACACTATGGCAGAAGCACCAGCTAATGCTTTATTAAAAACTTTAGAAGAACCAGGAAACGCTACCTTAATTTTAATTGCACCCGATGCTGATTCTTTATTAACTACTTTAGTTTCTCGTTGTCAGCGAATCCAATTTTATTCTCTATCGGAAGCCAATTTAAAAATAGTACTAGAACGTAACGGCTATCAAGCAATTTTAGAACATCCCGAATTAATTGCGATCGCCCAAGGTAGTCCAGGAAAAGCGATCGCCGCTTGGGAGACGTTACAAGCAATTCCCGATGAGTTATTGCAACAATTAAAGCGATCGATTAAAACTCCCCTGGATGCTATCAAGTTAGCCAAAACTATTACTACCGAATTAGATTCGTCAACTCAATTGTGGTTAGTAGACTACCTTCAATACTACTATTGGCAAAAAAACCACCAAGTAAAATTAATGCAACAGTGGGAAAAGACTCGTCAATACCTGCTGAGTTATGTGCAACCCCGTTTGGTTTGGGAATCTGCATTATTAGTTCTCAACAGTTCAAGATAAAAAAAGGAAGAAAGAACTAAATTTTTCTTCCTGGGTAATCTAACTCAAAGACTCTAGATAATCTCTGATCATGTTTCTTCTTCGGGGTTGACGCAATTTTTGCAATGCTTTGGCTTCTATTTGGCGCACGCGTTCGCGAGATAACTCTAAACAACGACCAATTTCCGCCAGAGAAAAAGGCTTTTCTCCTCCAAAACCAAAACGCATTTGAATTACTTCCCGTTCACGACTAGTTAATTCCGATAAGAGATAATGTAGGTCTTTTTGTAAAGACTCTCGCATTAAAGTTTCTTCAGGTGAAGCACTTTCAGTTTCTAACAAGTCACCTAACTCGGTATCTTTTTCTTTTCCAACTTTAATTTCTAAAGAAACCGAACGAGGTACACGTAACAAGACTTCGCGGATTTGTGCCGCAGTCATATCGAGTTCTTTGGCAATATCCTCAATTTTGGGAGTACGTCCCATTTCTTGAGAAATCTTACGTTGGGCTTTTTTAATTTTGTTGAGCTTTTCGGTTATGTGTACAGGAAGACGAATAGTACGACTTTGAGTTGCGATCGCTCTAGTAATTCCCTGACGAATCCACCAGTAAGCATAAGTACTAAAACGATAGCCTTTTGTGGGGTCAAATTTTTCTACTGCTCTTTCTAAGCCTAGAGTTCCTTCTTGGATTAAATCGAGTAATTCTAAACCACGATTTTGATATTTTTTAGCGACGGAAACCACAAGACGTAGATTCGCCTTGATCATGTGTTCTTTAGCGCGGATACCATTTTTTTGGATTATTTCCAATTCCTTGACATCACATTTGATCACCTCTGCCCAAGCTTGTTTACCTTTGGCTATGTTTTCTTTTAAAAGAGGGATTTCCATACCCACTGCGATCGACCATCTTTTCATCGAAGGACGATGGCTAAGTTGAGTAACGAGACGATCATAGACATCAACTAGCTTAATAAATTCTTGCAGAGTTGTATTCCCCGCCTCGGCAGCTTTAGCGCGCTGCTCTAAAATGTGAATATGGCGTTGGACTTTCTGAGCTTCTGAAACTTCTTCATCTCTCTCTAGTAGGGGAACTCTACCAATTTCTTGTAGATATAATCTGACTAAATCGGTAGTAGTTCGGCTACCTCTTCGAGCAACAGTGTCTGGATCTGCACTCTCTAAATCAAGTTCAACAAGTTCCTCAGGAAACTTTTCCGAACCATCATTAGGGTTTTCTAAATCTAGATTAATCTCAGTATTGGCTGACAAATTATTGCCTTGGGTTTCAGTGTATGAAGAACTAGCAAGCATGGCGATTTCTTAATTACGACTCCAGTGAAGGTTGTGAATTTGACTTCCTCTTCTGACAATAGATTGCCCAATTCATCATTAAAAAGAACATAACTGAAGTTTTTTTGGCTATTTTTCAGTTTTATTAGTCTATTGTCAGTAACAACACGGTCGGCTAAATGTTGTTTAAATCACGTGGATTTTGAGGAAGCTGTTAAATATTGCTTTCTGGTGTGTGGAAGTATATTGCTAGACATTAGTTCCTTGAAATAGTAAAACTGTTACATTTCTTAATACAAGATGCTGGGAACTTCCTTAATTAAACTAGCTCAATTAATCTCTATAGTTTTTGTTCTCTATTAGTTACAGCAGCTTTGGGTCATCATGGTAAAAAAATACACAAAAAAGAAACCACTAATTGATAGCGGTTTCTTCAATAAAGCAAATTTATTAATTATTAAGTGATTACACGGGAGTAATATTCTGTTTTTGACGAGGGTACAATTGCATTAAGGCTCTAACTTGTTCGGCATGATAAGAGCTACGAGTCAGAGGGCTAGAAACTACTTGTAAAAAACCAATAGACTCGCCAAATTCTTGCCAAGCTTGGAATTGCTTAGGAGTAACAAAATCTTTGACCCCTAAATGTTTCTGTGACGGCTGGAGATATTGTCCGATCGTCAAAATATCGCAGTCTACATCCCGTAAGCCTTGGATAACTTCTCGAACTTCTCCATCAGTTTCTCCTAAGCCAACCATGATGCCCGATTTTGTATATACCCAAGGAGCGATCGCACGGGAACGTTCTAAAAGTTCGAGCGATCGCTTATAATCCCCTTGAGGGCGTACTCTTTTGTATAGTCGGGGAATTGTTTCGGTGTTGTGATTGAGTACATCAGGTTGGGCAGACAAAATAACTTCTAGAGCATCCCAGTTAGCGCATAAATCGGGAATCAATAGCTCAATAGTAGTTTGAGGGGAAACTTTCCGTACTTCTTCAATACAGCGTACAAATTGGGAAGCTCCTCCATCAGGGAGATCATCCCGATTTA
>JASJDX010000280.1 GCA_030064975.1 Pleurocapsa sp. MO_192.B19 | reverse complement strand
GAATTTAACTGTCGCTTTGGCGATCCCGAAACTCAGGTGGTGCTGCCTTTATTGAATACACCTTTAGATGAAATTCTGCTTGCCTGTATCGAACAGAGATTGGAACAGTTACCGCCAATTGCCTGGAAATCTGGCAGTGCTGTCTGTGTAGTTGCTGCTTCTGGAGGCTATCCCGATGCCTATGAAAAGGGGAAGGCGATCGCTGGTATTGAGGAAGCTACTAAGTTAGGGGCGATCGTCTTTCATGCAGGCACCAAATTAGAGCAAGACTGTTTAGTTACCGATGGCGGTAGGGTGTTGGGCATCACGGCTTTGGGAGATAGTTTCGAGTCAGCAAGAAAGATCGCCTATCGGGCGATCGAATCGGTACAGTTTGACAAAATGTATTACCGTCGAGATATTGGACATCAGTATCGCTAAATTAACTTGAGTTCGGGTTAAGACCATTAATCGATTGGGATAGCTCTTAGCTTCTTGATGAAGTTGTTCATGGGGGAAACCCCCAAGACCACACTTCATCGCTTTTAGCTCTAAAGATTACTTAAGTAAATAGCTAAGAGCTTATAGCTATAGGGTTTAATGCCCTCACTAAACTTTGTTTAGTGGTCTAGAATCAGGAAGAGTCAAAGCTTTTTCTGATTAAGCTAATAGCTATTAGCTGTTAGCTAGGGCGAAGCCCTTTACTTAACAAGTCGATCACCTGAGAGAAGAAGATTAGACAACGTTGACTTTGACGACTTTATTCTTCTCTTCTTCAGCTTTGGGCAGAGTTAGATTGAGAATTCCATCTTTGTACTCAGCGTTAACATTAGTGTTTTGTACACGAGTGGGTAAAGGAATAACCCGACGGAAGCTACCATAGCGAAATTCGCTTCGAGTCATACCTTGGTCTTCAGTTTTCTTTTCTTCTTGGCGTTCACCACTGATAGAGACAGCTTCAGCCGATACTTGAATATCGATGTCTTTGGCATCCATCCCTGGAACTTCTAGTTTGAGATGGATTTCATCAGCGGTTTCTGACATTTCGGCGGCAGGAACAAAATCTGAGTCTAATCCTCCTGTAGTTCTGGGAGCTAGATTGTTAAACAAACGGTTCATTTCTTTTTGTAAGCTGTCCATTTCTGAGAAGGGTTCCCAACGAACTAAAGACATAATGTTTACCTCCTAAATTAAGTAATAATTGATAACTTTTGAAGTTTTAAATCGATAACAATCTGGAGTTAAATCAACTTAAAAACTATTTCTTCATTTGTTCGGATTTGGTCTAAAAAATATGAGCAATCTAGCTGACATTCACCTTGACTACTTTAGTTTTTTTTGATTCATGTTTAGTTAAAGGTAAAGACCCATTTGTTTCTGTAAACTCTCTGTTTTGTGAAAAAGAAATCAACGACTTCACAATACTTCTTCTCCTCCAAAACTCAGTTGAAGAGCTGGAATTAGAGAGTATTTATTGCTATTAACTGAGTTGATTGTGGATTCATATTTATTTTACTTTGCTCATACTATTAACGATACAATAATTAGGTCAAAACAAGGTTCGGTTCAATCTCCTTCATAAGTTGAGATTTCCGTATTTATAGTTGAAAAATGATTACTTTTTAGCTTGAGAGAGCCGTTGGAAAAAACCAGCAATTTTAGTTTGCAACTTTTCAAAGGCATTGTCGGTGTTTCCACCTGCCTTGAGTTGTTTTTCTAAGTTTTTCAGCTCGGTTTTGAGTTCCTTGTATTCGGCATCTGCTTTCGCATAGCCCAACTCCTGGGATAACTTAAGTTGAGTACGGGCATCTGCCAACAGTTGCATTGCTTTGTCTCGATCGCTTTGGGTAGATGCATTTTCAATGAGACCACGAGCTTTGAGAATGGGAATTGGTAAATATTCTTCTTCTTTCTCAATAGCAGCGCTCGCCTGTTTGGTTTCTTCAATGGCACTGACTGCTTCTTGAACTAGACGCTGCTCTAATTCGGTGATAGTTTGCTCTTTCTCCGCTTCGGTTTGCTGTTGCAGCTTTAGTTGCGAATCCAAGGTATTTTGCTCTTCGAGAGTCGAATCTACTGTGGCTGTTTCAGAAGCTTGTTGAATTTCAGTGTTACTCATAATTTCCTCTTCTTCATAGTTCAAGTTATTATTACCATCGTGGGAAAGATCGGATTAGTAGCCAAAATCATCTCCCATACCTGCACCAGCAGTAGCGGATTTAGGTTCTGGTTTCTCAGAGACGATACATTCGGTTGTTAATACCATACCTGCAATTGAAGCCGCATTTTGCAGGGCAGCACGGGTTACTTTAGCAGGATCGACTATCCCCGCTTCAAACAGATCGACAAACTCATCGGCAACAGCATCATAACCAACATTAAAGTCTAGTTCTTTAACTTTTTCGGCAATTACCGCACCATTTCTGCCTGCATTATCAGCAATGCGAATCAGAGGTGCAGCTAAAGCACGAGCGACAATTCCAGCAGCAATTAATTCTTCCCCTGTTAAATTATCTGCTGCCCAGGTTTCTAGTTCGGGAATTAGATGTATTAGGGTAGTACCCCCGCCAGGAACAATACCCTCTTCTACTGCTGCTTTAGTCGCATTAATCGCATCTTCGAGTTTTAACTTGCGGTCTTTCATTTCAGTTTCGGTAGCAGCACCTACTTTGATTACCCCTACCCCACCAGCAAGTTTAGCCAGACGCTCCTGTAGTTTTTCTTGGTCATATTCTGAGTCGGTTTCTACCATCTGACGACGAAGCTGTTCGCAGCGTTCTTTAACTGCTGTTTTATTGCCTTCAGCGACAATCGTCGTGTTGTCTTTGGTAATAGTAATGCGACGGGCTTTACCCAACAGATCCAACTCGACTTTTTCTAAGGTTAAACCTGCATCTGCGGTAATTACCTTCGCACCAGTGAGAATGGCAAGATCTTCCAACATAGCTTTACGGCGATCGCCAAAACCAGGAGCTTTTACCGCAGTAACATTTAGCGTCCCGCGAATTTTATTAATTACTAAGGTTGCCAAAGCTTCTTGCTCGATATCTTCGGCAATAATTAAGAGGGGTTTGCCAGTACGAGCTACTTTCTCCAGAACAGGAACTAAATCCTGTACTACAGAGATTTTCCTGTCGGTAATTAAAAGCTGAGGCTCATCGAGAACTGCTTCCATTCTTTCGGTGTCGGTAACAAAATAGGGAGAAATATAGCCTTTATCGAAACGCATTCCTTCAGTAATTTCTAATTCGGTGGTCATGGATTTTCCTTCTTCTAAGGAAATTACCCCTTCTTTACCAACTTTTTCCATAGCTTCGGCAATCATGCGACCCACTTCTGCATCGTTACCAGCCGAAATTGCTCCTACTTGAGCGATCTCCTTAGAATCATTGACAGGACTAGCGCGAGCGGCAATTTTCTCTAGTAAGTAGTTGCTAGCTTTTTCCATGCCCCGTCTCAGGTTCATGGGGTTTGCTCCGGCTGCCACGTTACGCAGACCCTCTTTAATGATCGCCTGAGCCAACACAGTAGCAGTAGTAGTTCCATCACCAGCTACATCATTGGTTTTAGCAGCAGCTTGACGAATCAAAGCCACGCCAGTGTTTTCAACGTGGTCTTCTAGCTCGATTTCTTTAGCGATGGTAATCCCGTCATTAACAATTTGCGGTACGCCAAATTTATTTTCTAGGACTACATTGCGTCCTTTTGGTCCTAAAGTAACCGCTACAGCTTCAGCGAGAGTATCAATACCATGCTCTAAAGCACGACGAGCCTCACTCTTAAAACGTAGTTGTTTGGCCATCTCTAATTTACTCCTTTGATATCTGCAATAAAATAATTAATTCAAACATTCGATTGAGCATCTGCATGGATGCAAGACTTAGATAACTGTGGCTAAGATATCTTTCTGCGACAGTAATATATAGTCTTCATCACCAAGTTTTAGCTCTGTGCCTGCGTATTGGGAATAAAGTACTTTTTCATTCACTTTTACCTCCATAGGAGTCTGAATGCCGTCATCTTTCCTTTTCCCTCTGCTAACGGCAAGTACTTTGTCAGCCTCCTCCAATTTAATTTAGATCGTAATTCTAAAATTTGAAGAACTTGTGAGCTTGCCAATTCTATTTCTTTAAGGTCATAATTCAAGCATTTTGTTAAAAGTCATGATGGTTTTGTCGATGTAGAGAGCGATTGCGCAGCTATAGCGGGCGGAAACGCCGAATTTAGTTCGGCTTGTTCCACGCCCGCTAGAAGGCATCGCCGACGCAGCAACCAAGGTACGGAGTTTAAAGTTTTTTTGCCCGCTTCAGATATCGCCGAAAACAATACAGAAGAGGTAGAATAAACACTCCAGGGCAACGGAGAATTAGTTCTAGTGGTAGACGATTAAACCGCGATCTTAGAAGTAACTAAAGCCACCATAGAAACCTATAACTATAAAGTACTAACTGCTAATAACGGCATTGAAGCGATCGCTAGCTATGCTCAAAATAAACAGGCGATCGATCTCGTAATCATGGATATTATGATGCCCTCAATGGATGGCAAAAGCGCAATCCGTACCATCAAGCAGATCGATCTCGAAGCTAAAATCATTGCCGTAAGTGGACTAATTACTAGTCAACAGATCGTCAGTGAACTAGACGGCGACGTTACCATGTTTATGAATAAACCATATACCAATGACGATTTATTGAGAATAGTTCATGCTCACCGTTCGCGCAGTAGATAATAAGAAAAAATACTCAGATCCTGCATTTTTACCTCCACAACCAAAAATTATGTCGAATTTTCTACCAACCCAGAGTAAATCTCTGGAGACAAGCCTAAGAAAGTCAAAATCTTAGACTGCAAAGGATTGAGAGGAGTAACATCCCCATACCATTCTCCTCGTGCTTGGATTAAAGTTAGGGTCAAATTATCAAAAGCTTTGAGCAGCTTTTCGGTGGTGGGTCTCATGGTAGTCCTGGTAGGATTTCCTGGGTAAAGACCTTTGAGGGATTCTCCCGTTTGTTGTAAACGACGACGCACCACGCGCCTCAATCAAACTGAGTAGACGAACAGCTAAACTCAACAAATGTACTAAACCCTTGACTTGGTCATCCCGTTGCACGAACAAAGGAGTCATCTCCTCTCATGCTTCTCCGATATCTTCACCAAGCAAGCAGTACAATTGTTTTATCCCGAACCTGTGTGGGCAATTAGTGTATCAAATCCGCGACGGAGGCTTAAGGGACTACCAAAAAATAAACACGTCCAAAGAAGATGGTAAACTAAATGTTGCGATCGCAGGAAATCGAAGATTAATGCAGGAACTGACAGAATCTTTTAAGTCGTTGTTAATTGAGACAGCTCAGCATCTCAAAGGTCATCAAAGAAGGCGATTTATGGCATTGACAGTCCAAGAGTGGGGAAAAGGAGGTCAACGTCTGGCAGAAAGAGAGTTGGGATGGAATCGAGACTTGAGCTGAAAAGGAACAAGAGAAGTAGAAAGTGGTATTGTTTGCCTTGATGCCTTTACAGCAAGAGGCATCAAGCGTGTAGAAGCTCGTCTACCAAATTTGTTACCTGACCTCAAAAATATCGTTGATAGTCAAAGTCAAACCGATCCTAGTTTCAAAAGTAATCGATTGTATACGAGACTGAGTGTGGCTGAAGTTCGCCGTCAACTTATCAAACAGAAAGGGTATTCGTCTGAGGAGTTACCTTGTGATGAAACTCTTCGTGACCGACTAAATCATCTTGGTGATTATCCCAAAAAAGTAGCTAAGACGAAACCTCAAAAAAAATCCCCGAAAGCGATGCCATCTTTGAGCAATTAGCATTAGTCAATCAAGAAGCTAATGATGACTCCACAATTTTAAGGCTGTCATTAGATGCCAAAGCAACAGTCAAAATGGGTCCTTTTTCCAGAGGAGGTAAAAATCGAGTCGAAACAGAAGCTTGTGACCACGACTTTTCCCATTCTGCGAAACTGACCCCATATGGTATTTTTTTGCCCGAGTTAGATGAATTATTTATTTATTGTACTACCTCCAAAGTGACCAGTGATTTTATTGTCGCTCTTCTCGAAAACTGG
This sequence comes from Pleurocapsa sp. MO_192.B19, assembly GCA_030064975.1. Classification (GTDB taxonomy): domain Bacteria; phylum Cyanobacteriota; class Cyanobacteriia; order Cyanobacteriales; family Xenococcaceae; genus Waterburya. Next base: position 1,563 of record JASJDX010000280.1, on the reverse strand, counting down.
TGGGAGAGTAATCGTGACCGTTTTGCCCAGATTCAAACCTTGGTACTCAATCAAGATAATGGACCAGAAAATCATTCTCGACGGACTCAGTTTATGAAACGAATGGTGGAATTTGCTCATAAAGATCAACTGAATCTAAGACTAGCGTACTTATCCGCCCTACCATAGTAAATATAATCCCATTGAGCGCACTTGGGGAGTATTGGAAAATCATTGGCGTGGAAACATTCTAGATGATATTTCTACTGTCATCAATTTCGCTCAAACCATGACCTGGAAAGGTCATCACCCGACAGTTAAGCTAGTGACAGAAACTTATCAAACAGGAATTAGACTAACAAAATCTGAAATTTGCTAATATATAGGTGAGCCCTTAAGTTAATCTACCTTCGCCATAGACTAAGTGGCAACCCTTTACAAGATAAAGCAAAGCCAAACCAGGCTCTAGGAAGAGGCGACTGTGAAAGGAGCAAAAGACTAACTATAAGAGCGGTTCAACTAAAACTAGGTTAGGAGGAAACCTTGCAAAATTCAATAAGTGGAATGTAACGGGCTGAGTCGGCGAGTGACAAAGCCCGTTAACTTTGTTTAGGAGTTTTGTTTGGGTAGCTTCATAGTGCGATGGCACTATAGCGATCGCAGTTTCATGGGACGAATTTTAATTGGTACGAGTGGTTTTAGCTATCCTTATTGGGGCAAAGGAGTCTTCTATCCCCCAGATCTCAAGCCCCGCAATCGGCTGACCTACTATAGCCATTACTTTGATACAGTCGAGATAAATAGTAGTTTTTATCGTTTACCTACGACAGAGACACTAAATCGATGGCGAGATGTAACCCCCAAAGACTTTATCTTTGCTGTAAAAGGAAGCCGCCTTATCACTCACCTCAAGAGGTTGAAACATTGTGAAGTTAGTGTCAGCAAATTTTCAGAACGCTTATCAATCCTCGATCGCAAGTTGGGAGTCATTTTATGGCAACTTCCTCCTTCTTTGCCTTGGTCTCTAGAACATCTACAGAATTTTCTTGGTTTTGTTCGTCATCTTCTTCCCGCAGCGAGGATAGTTTTGGAAGTTAGGCATCCTAGCTGGCTAGTGGACGAAGTTTTCGCATTGTTGTCAGAGGCAAACGTGGCTCTCTGTTTATCAGATTGGTCGCAACTTCGGGTAACAGAACCTTTGACTGCTGACTTCGTTTATGTCAGACGACACGGCATTACTTCACTGTATGATTCCTGTTATCCCCCTAAGAGCTTGCAAGTAGATATGAAGAGAATTTTGGGGTGGATTGAGGCAGGATTTGATGTCTATGTTTACTTTAATAATGATGCTTGTGGTTACGCCGTACAAAATGCACTGCAACTCAAGCAACTGATGAAGGAGTTTGGTAAAAATTCTGATATTAAAAGTTGATATTGACCTTAGAAGCTTGCGCGGTAAGCAGCAATTCTCATTTTGAAAGGATAAAAAGAAAATGTTCTCTATTTAACCAAGAGAACAAAGAAGAGAATTAACTCTTGAGGTACAAAATAATTAAAATATAATTACAACCAAGGAAAAAATGG
>JASJDX010000279.1 GCA_030064975.1 Pleurocapsa sp. MO_192.B19 | reverse complement strand
GCCAGTATTTATTACTTTAGTCAGCCAGTGCCAATGCTTACTCTAAAATAGTAGCCATTGAGGAAGATTGGTATAATTTCTAGCTAAAAGTTGTTCTGCTAATTTCTGATTATAAGGTTGATAAAGAGATTGTAAATAATTTCGAGTTTCTTCGCTAATTTCTTCTTGATATGGCATACTATTGAAAGTATGGTAGATACTTCTCAAAGCCTTTTTAATTCCTGCATTAGCTCGCCAAAATTTCTCCGCTTTAATGTTAATTAATAAAGCTAATTCTTGTAAATACTTGTTTTTGTAGTTGAGGCTTTTGTTTTCTATAGTAAATTTCTGGGATTCAAACACAGTATAATCTATTTCTAACCAAGTACAAATTTTGGACAAAAATAGTTGGGGGTTGTTTTTTAGATCATCTAAAAAAGCAATATAGACAGATTCACCAAAAACATTAAACCAATCCTCTAGGTAGTTTGCATAAAAACCACCTTCAATTCCCCAGTATATATCATTATCTTTTTTGACTCTTTCTTGAGGTGGTAAAGCTTCACATTGCCGCAAATATTCAGCAAAATCAAGTTCTTTATTGAGTTCTAGCATACTTTTTTTGTATTTAAAAAAAGAAACTAGTCGTGAAATTGGTTCTCTAAGAATAATAATGATTTTTACATTATCTCCCAGAGTATTTTTGATAGTTTGAGCAACTTTCATTCCTCCTTCAAAATAGCCTGGGCTAGCTTCCATGAGATACTTTTGATTTTCATAGTGACTAAAATAACTTTGATATTGTTTAAATGGATCGTCACAATTTTTATACCAACTATCCCACTGACCGTATCTATAATAAGAAAAATAGCAAGTCTCTTTAATCGTGGAACAACAAATATCGGGATGAAGGGATAAATAACTATATACTGATGTTGTTCCTGCTTTTACAACTCCAGCGATTACTAAATTGGGTAATTTCATTTAGGTTGAGTGTCTCCTGATTGAGCTTGATCGATATAATCTGTGACTTGAATTTATTAAATCAAACTAACATTTTAAAAAATCATCAAAATTATTAATTTAAGATTTTAGCTGAATTCAGTCATATTTATTCAGAAGTGCTATTTTTGTCGCCTAATTTTGTCACTGAATATGCGGGCAAAATAATTTCTGGAAAAACATTACCACTTTTGACCTTGAGAACTTCACTTCCCGTTATTAAAGTTTGTGGATTTTCCGCAAATTGTTGATAGCTAATAGAAGAGGAAAAAAGTTGCTCTAAATTGACATTAATGTCTTGATTCGATAAATTAATGATTATCGCTTGGGAATTTGTACCATCATTAAACTTCCAGCCATATAAAGCGGGATATTCAAAATCTTTTTTGCCAACTAAAGTAGGTACGGAGGAAAAGTCAATTTTCTGGGCTTGAGTCATACCTGAAGTTGCTTCTCCAAGTAAGCTAAGAGTTGAGCCAGTAGCAGAGAGACTCTTAGGTGTAACCATCATATTTTCATCACTAGGGTTATGAAAACTTTTTTTATTAGCAAAAATAGCAGCAAATCGAGAATTGCCAATTAATACATGGTTACAAGCGATCTCCACTCGGGAATCTTCGAGAAAGAGTAAACTCATCGTCAGTGTATAAAGTCCATGAACCCAGCTACCCATCACTCTTTGTTGTTTTCCCTGATTTTTTTTGCCAAATACATTTTCAAACAAATTGTATTCTGTAATCCAAATTTGCTTGTTATCTGGAATTAAGCCTAACTGGGGATTATTTTGCAACTTTTTCCAGTTCCTAAAAGGTTGTCCCAAAATTAGCGGTACTTCTTCGGAGGAAAAGAAAGGATAGTTGGAATTTGAATCTATTTGAGATTTTAAACCATGTCCGTTATAGATATGAAGCGTAACAGCATCTGCCTTATTTATAGCCGAACCAAGAAGACTTTGCTGCCAATTTTGTTCACGGATTGAATCTTTTGCTTTAGCTGCTACTCCCACCAAGGAAATTTTCGCTGCGGGAAACTCTTGTTTGATCGCACTTATCCATTCACTAGCAGTTTCAGCATAATCAACAGGAGTAGGAAAAACTTTTTTATAGTTAGGAACATCAAAATAAAATTCATTACCTAGCTCAATATACTCTATTGGCATTCCTAAATCTCTGGCTATGCGCAACATTTCTAGTTGCGATTCTAAAGTAGAAGTGGCAAGATTTAAAACAAAAATAGGAACAGTGTTGGTTTCTTTTATTCCTACTTGTATATTTTCTAATTTGCTGGAATCATACTCAAGATCTTTATCTCGAAAATTGATGGGATAACCAGCCATTTCTTCCCTCACATTTTCAATTAGTCCTCCTTTTTGCCAATCCCAATAGTTAGATTCTGTTCCTCCTGGAATTCTTAATAATTTTGGGTTTACTTGCTTAGCTGCTTGTTGGAATTCTGGGTTTAACCAAGATTTTACAAGTAAGGAATTAACATTAAAACAGGCATAATTTTTTGATAGACGACGAGATAAAGATGAGATAGAAGCCTTGACAATTGATGGTTGTGCTAATGCTAATGGTTTTTGGGGATTTTTTTGCCAACTACAACCACCCATTAATAATAGGCTGGCTAAGACAAAATAATTTAAACCATAAATAGAGTTGGCAAAAGTTTTCAGCATATTAAATAAAACTCTAATAGATAATCAACAAAGATGTTTGGGTCGCTAAAGCATCAAGCTTTTTAGATAATTTATTTTGTCTAAGTTAGTAACAATATTTTACTAGTTAAATGTTGTTAGGTTTGGGATTCTCGCCAGTAACGAGAATAAACATTAACCACTAAACCAGCTAAGAGCCATAAATAAAAAGAAAAGCATTTGATTTCAAAAATGCGTTCGACAAAGCCATAAAAGAAAGTAATAATACTTAGAGTGCAAAATGCTATTCCTAGAGCTCTACTCTGGCTTTCTAAACAATAATCAGTCAACCATTGAGCAGTTTGATATAAACGTTGAAACATATATCCAAATAGGGTAAGTCCTGGAATTCCGTAATAGAGTAACATTGCACCCCAATAAACATCTTCAAACCAAAATTTTCTTTCTAAAATTAAACTTTTTTGCCTAGGAATAAGCTCTGTTAAACTTTGAACTGCGTCATCTGGTGCTGGACTCAAACCAAACCAATTTCCCGTACCAATAATTCCCTGAAAGATAGTTCTAATAATCCATTGCCGCGTTCCTTTTTGCCAATATTCTGCTGAAAAAAGCTGTCCAAAATAACCGATTATATCGATATCCTCTCCCTTTCTAATTGCCCATCCATCTATTGAGGTATCCACATTAAGAAAAAATAAAGAGAAAAATATAAAAAGCAACAAACCAAACGAATAGAGCCAGGTTATTTTGCTTGCCAAGAGCTTCCTTCGATAAAGAAATAAGACTATCACTGGAATAATCAAACTAAACAAAAGAGCGATTCGCTTATAAGTAGCAAACAAGGCAAAATACATTATTATAAAATTAAATATATTTTTAAATAAAAACGAATCGGCAGGATTTTGAAGAGTTACAATCACCACAATGATAAAGCAAGTTAATAAAAAAGCCGAAGTGTTAGCTGTATTAGCAAAAGTACCATTAACAGCACCACTTTTTAAATTACCACTAGCTACTTCAGATCCTTTTTGAATAGCTATTCCTCCTGCGTCTAAGTTTACATCTTGCGGAACGAACAAGCTGTTAAAACTAGGAGGAGCAAAGTATTGAATAGTAACTAAATATCCTTGAATTAATCCTAAGATTAAAATCGTTTTTAGAAGTAGATTTATTTGCCGTTTAGACAAGTCTAGCTCGACAACAATATAATAGACGGCAACATACCGAATCAGAGTTCGTAAATTATCCAATCCGCTAAAAAGTGATGTTTGATGAATAATCAATAAAACTATTGCCCAGAATAAAAACCCAATAAAGGCTAACTCGATCGAAGATTTAATTAAGCGATCGCCTGTAACTAACCGCTTATAAAAAACTTTTGCCCACAAAAAATAAAGGATAAACTCGTGTAAAAATCGCAGAAAAAGAATAATAATAGAAGGAGCAGGTATCAGTTTTAGAACCAACTCTTCAAAAGGTAGATAAATAGCGATCGCCCAGATAATCCAAAAAGAAATTTGTCCTCTGAACTTAGCAATTTTATACCACTCAATAGCTCTCCAAAATAGTTCACTTGGTTTAGCAGTCATCTAAAAATGAAAAATATAGCTCAAAGTAATATTGTAGAACAAAGAGACTCTCTCACTTTGGGTAATTTGTTATTTCACAAAAAATTGCTATCAGCAAAATAAAATTAAAATAGTAAATTATTATTTATTTTGTTATTGTTCAACATCAATACTTTTATATAATTGAACTTTTTTCCAGATTCGACCATTATAAACAGCCATTAAGCTAATAGTTAACTTGTCTATTAAAGTGACAGTTTGATAATAATTACTTTATACATCAAATATTTTTGTAGATCAAGACTATTAAAACTGAGGTGTTAGCTAATCATACTAAACAAATGTAAAAAAAAGTAACTTCAGCTAGCATGATTTCTAAATTTTATTTTTCTAAAAGCGGCATCTAAGTAAAATTAAAATTATTCATATATCTTTTGAAATAATTATTTTAGGATTTTTTAAATATCCCTCTCCTAAGAAACTCAACTTTTTAAGTTCATACGAACTAATAATCTGGCGAGTTTCTTTGATTCATTATTGGCGATTGCTAATGAAGCGCTTCTGTCAGACTCCGAAAACTTTAATCATTTCTAAATCCTAGAGCCTTTATAGAAAAAAGGATTGCTCTATTTTTTTATAATAATAAAAACTCAATTGAGAAAATGGCTGTAATCCAATCACTGTAAGGATCTATCTCGGAAAGTGACAGAAGAAAGATATAGTTTTTAAAATATAGCGATCGCTATATTTACTTGAGCAATCCCAAATGAATCTAGAGAAAAAACAAACCAACATAAATTAACTTACAATCAAATTGACAACGCTCAAAAAAAAAGATTCTTCGCCAAAGCTAATCGCGAAGAAATAATCTTTTGTTTAATTGTGTTGAATTGGTAATGATGCCTAAAAGTTAGAACTTACTATACTAATGATCTACAGTCCCCTCAACCTTGTGGCTGACTAACATTAAAGCTCCTAGAACAAATAAGAAGCTACAGGTAGCCAAAACAAGTGGCGCTTCCATGTGAATCAAACCTTCAACAATTATTTCCCGCAGGACAGATACAACAGCAACCTCTACAGCTATACCCACATATATTCTATGGTGTTTTAAATAGACTGCTAGAAGACGAAATAACTCTACTAAAATTAGTAAAAACAGACTATCGGCAGTAATTGATTTAACATCTATGCCCTGATTTAAACCTAGGAACATATCTACTAGGATGAGCATCATTTTAAATACCAAGAGAATGCCGCAACCAAAAACAATTACATCTTGAAGTTTGTCAAGATTACGAAACATTCTATTGAGGCTAAATCTGCGATCGAAAGAATTGGATTTGCTTTTAATACTGACCATAACTATATTATTCCTATTACTTATGTTTTTACTTTAGTTTGAGTTTTCGTTGTTGTTAAGATTATTTATTAAGCAGCTTTTTGATCTTGGTCGCCTTGATCTTCAAATTCAACTGTTTCTTGAACATTAAGTTGTTCTGAATTGTCAGAAACTAAATTTAAACCTTTTGTATTTTCGGTAACGACTTTTAAGGTGGGAGTATCTTGTAGGTCTTGGTCATGTTCGCTAGATTCTAGTGATTGATTACTCTCTTTTGATTTGTATAAAAGCTCTGGAACGATGATGCTGCAACCAAGAGTGCCTAAAAAAGCAAAAAATTCAATTTGTTTGGCTTTTTTGGAAGTAAGTAAAGCAACTATTCCATTAGCTTCTTTATGTTCTTCAGTCAATTCCCCACTGTTGACAGCTTTTTTTTCGTCAGGAGCATCATGACTTGAATCTGAACCAGCTGCTTGAGCTATCTTCACGGGTTTTACAAGTCCAGCCATTAATATCATTAACGGTATCGCTTTTAACAAAGTTGAATTCGGTTTCATAGTTGTTTTGCTGGGGAATAATTAAAATGGACTACACAATTTAGATTAGTAAAAAAAAGTGACAAACTCGGCACAGAGTAAAACTAAAATATGTCGAATATATCGAAAGTTACCTTGTTGTCGTAAATATTATCTGCTTTCTTAATTTATCTGCGAACGTCGATTAAATTAATTTTCCGAAAGCAGTGCAATGAATGCCAAGTTTTTTACGTACCCAGATTGTATTCTCAAGATTTAACAAAATCGAGCTGCCAGCCGTAGCTATTGCTGCTCCTTCGAGTCCCCATCGGGGAATTAACAAGGCGTTCAAAACCACATTCAAAACTGTACTACTTACACGACTGATCGAGGTGTAACGTTCATTTCCAGTCATGTTGAGCAATAAAGCAACTGAACCTGTACTTACATTTACTATTTGCCCTACACACAGAATAATCAGGGCATAGTTTCCTTGGGTAAACTCACTACCAAACAGCGATAAATACCAGTAGCCAAATATAACCAGACTGAAAATTATTGGTAAAGAAGTCAACAATACAGTACGGGAACTTTTAATTAAAATTCTTTGTATTTGTTCGCTCTTTCCCTCAGCATAAAGACTAGCAATGTTTGGTTCGAGAACTGTGTTAGCAGCATTGGGAATGAAGTTAATCAGTTGCGCTCCTCGACTAACAGCAAAATAAATCCCGACTGCTTCTGCACCTTTGAACGCTCCCAGCATTAAAATATCAGTCCGAGATTTAATCATAAACATACTCCCCATGAGCATGAAGGGTAAGGCACTGTACAGCCAAGTTTTTGCTTGGTATTGGGGTGTAGCTTTCTTAGCAGCATTGGGTAAAATTTGATATAGCAATCTCACTCCAATTACTAGAGTAATAACAGCAGAAAATACTCTGATTGATGCTACCCAGACAGGGGTTAAACCTTCTCCCAGCAATAGATACGCACATCCAGTCAAGACGAGCAACAACAGGGGAGCAATGATCCACTCTGGCATAAGTCCCATCACAATCTTATGTAGTCCTCTCATCGCTCCTAATCGCAAATTTCTCAGAGTCTCGATAGGAACTAGCAGCATCGCCACACAGAAGGCTAAGAACTGTTCAGAATTAGCTTGCATATTTAAGCCCCAGGCTATAACGATTGCGCCCAAAACTATCACAACAGATACTATTAATACTATCCAATTAGCCCAATGCAACAGACCGCGCATCAAACTCCAGGCTGATTTAGTTCGGTAGATAGCAAATTCGCGGACAACTAATTTATCCAGTCCTAGAGTTGCACCTATCGTCAGCAATTGAGTCCAGGTAAAAGCATAAGTGTAAACTCCAAAACCTGATGCTCCTAACAAACGAGCTAACATAATACCAGTAATAAAATTTAAGCCAGTAGCAGCAATTCTCAGACCTAAAGTACCAGCTGCACCTCTAATTAAACGTTGTTTGAGGCTACTATTGTTATTTTTAACTAAGAAGTTTTGCAGTAAGTCTCGAAGATACTGAACCCCTTTATTCATAATATTTA
>JASJDX010000278.1 GCA_030064975.1 Pleurocapsa sp. MO_192.B19 | reverse complement strand
ACAAAACACTATGGGTATAGTTGAAGATGCTTCAGAAGATTTGCCATATACTACCTACGAGTGCGAAACCCTCTCTAGCAAATATAACATCGACCCTAGTAAAAGACTGCAACGCCGTCAAGCAACTGTTAGTCAATACCGAAAACTAGCTAGTCAAGTTCCCATTCTCCACTCCAGTCATCACGGTAGTGCCAACCCCAACAATCCTTTAGAATCAGCTTTAATTTTAAGCGATGCTAATTTAACTCTCGGTGAATTATTAACTCCTGGTTGGCGTAAAGATTTACAGCATCTCAGCGATGTTTACCTTAATAACTGCGAAACCAACTTCAGTGTCAATAAAATTAATGACGACCTTTTATCTATTGCTACAGGTTTTTTATGTGCGGGGGCGCGGAGTTTAGTTAGTACCCTGTGGTCAGTAGATGACTGCGCTAGTGCTTTATTGGCTATTTTTTACTATGAATTTCGTAATTCTGGTTCTTCTCGCCCTCAAGCTTTACAACAAGCCCAACAAAAACTACGCAATCTGACAGGAAAACAGCTACAAGATGAGTATTATCAGCAATTAAAACTTCATTTACAACAGCAACGTCAACAAGCACTTGCTAATTCTGAAGCTACTCAAGATCGCAAAGAATCTGAGAAATATCAGCAAATAGCCGATAAAATTTGGCTACAAATCGAACATACATTACCAGAACACTGTAGAAGTTCTTATCCCTTTGCCAGTCCATTTTATTGGGCGGGATTTATCTCTCAAGGTTTAGCTTAAGCAATTGTTATTTTCCCCTTCAAATTAACAATTTCGGACGAATTTTATCCAACCAAATTGGGATTACAGTTTGTCCTCGATCTAAAAATGCGCTCGACAAATGAAATGGATTGAAAGAGCATATATAAGCTATGAGCAACGATTGCCTATGACTCAAGTCGCAAGCTGTTTTGATAGAAGGAATAAGGTGCGCTCCCAGCAATAAGGGTATGGGTCTACTATTGTAAGTAGTTACTGAATCACCTTCGAGCAAGAAGAAGTTTTTTAAAAAACTGAAAGCGAATCCCACCCTTTCCTATAAATTACCGTTATTAGAAATTAAACGACATTTATTTGTTAAGAAGACATCTAATCTGTTAAAGCGATTAAAGTCAGTGGAAGAGGTGACTCTTTCACTGACTTTAATTACTGTACAGAACGTTGGTTAGAAGCCCTGTACAGTAAAGTCGCTAGGTGAGCGGAGAGGGTGGGATTCGAACCCACGTTCCCTTTCAGAAAACTCGATTTCAAGTCGAGCGCGTTCGACCACTCTGCCACCTCTCCATGTATGGCTCTAATATGATAGCAAAAAATCCGTACTTGTTTTGAATTAGCTTTAATTGAACTTTAAATAAAAAGATTAAATGTCTCAAGTGAAGCTTGGCTTGTTTAGATTAACCTCTGTAAGCGTCAGGCGACTAACTAATGAAGCGATTGCGCTTCGCGCACTGGCAGAGCCAATCGCCAAATCTTTTTAATTCACATTAAACCTATTAAACGATCGCGACTAATGAAACTGATATCTACTCATTAACTGCGATCGCCTATTACTATAATCAATTGAGGGTTGATGTTTGTTCTAACTTAGAAGGCTAACTTCTCCAGTTTTTAAGCTATAGTAAGCCCCAACAATTTTTAATTTACCTTGTTCAGCTAAGTCATGAAGTAAGGGCGAAGCTTGTAATTTTTCAATTTGCAACATGACATTGCGCTTAATAGTCTCAGTGTAAAATTCTTCTGAGTCATCTTTATTGGCTCTATCGACCGCTGGTTGAATTGCTGCTACTATGCTACCTATTTGTCCTGGAAGTGGTTTATTTTCTAGGGCAGCCTTAACCGCACCACATTTTTCATGACCGAGAACCATTACTATTGGAGTACCTAATACCGCAGCACCATATTCAAGGCTACCAATTTCTTCTGGTGTAGCAATATTACCCGCATCACGAACAACAAATAAATCTCCTATTCCTCGATCAAAAACAACACCAAGAGGAACTCTTGAATCAGAACAACTCATAATAGAAACTAATGGCTTTTGTTCTGCTGAGACTTCTTGCAAACGTATATAGTCTTGATTAGGAGCTTCAGGTTTATTTGCAACAAACCGCTTATTTCCTTCGAGTAATCCTGCTAAAACTTGATCTGGAGTTGAATTTTCGTTAAGTGTGTCAAGAGCAATAATTATTTCCTTTTTTGTAGCAGGATTAGCTTGAGAAGCTGTTACTTTTGTTACTACTCCTGCACCCAGAGCAACTGCACCAAGTTTAAGTAATTTTCTTCTTGCTATTGTGGAATTATTTTTCATAAATTTCTCCTCGATAACTAGCAGTATCTAAAAAAGATAATTCAAACAGCAAATCAAGCAAAATACTACCTAAGTTAAATCAAAAAACGTCAGATATCTGCTCAATACATAACATTTAAAGTTTAGTTTACTAAACTGACTACAATTAGACAATACATATTTTAAATATTTTAAATCCAAAATAGTCAGCTAATAACTTTAGTAAAAATCGCAGAACCAATTTAACTAGTTTAGTCTTTTTTCTTTAGAGTGAAAAACATAATAGAATCCCTACCCAAATATTTAAACTTGTAAAACAGTAAGTAACATTAGGCAGATAATACCATAACCAAGGCAGTAAAATTACTGATTTGCCGAACTAAATTAAATTCAAGACAATTTTCATAATAGTTGATTGGGTAATTATATACAACCAAGATATTTAGTTTATCTGAATAAAAATCAAGATGAGTGCAATCAACTATATACCTAATATTTATAGCTATAGTCAAGCTAAATCGTCACTAAGTTTCGATACTATCTGGTTTTAGAGCTTTTAATTATACGAGAGTAGCATAGAGCTAAATTTATGTTTATGTAAAAACCATTTTTTAATATCTATAGCAACAGTAATTTCAAAGAGAAGAAGTAATATTTTGCTGGTCATACAAAATATTATTAGAGGTGATTTCCCCATTGTGTTGAAGCCAAATTAAAGAAATTTGCGTTACTTTGCCTCGATCGAGAGAAACCAAGGAAAAATTACGCTCTAATACTCCTTTCTCTTTTTTTATGCGGGGTACACAAGCAGAATTCAAATAAATAGTTCCGTCTTGACTAGTATTGATAATCGTTCGCAGGCGGTCTTTTCTGTGACGAAGACTATGATGCATATGTCCAAAGGTAACTAGAGGAATAGACTTCCCCAGACTACGGACATCGGCGATCGCCTTAGTTAAATCAGGATCGCCATAATCTCCTCCATCTGGCTTCCAATCTCGGCCACAAATCGATTCTGGTTGATCTCCTAAACCACAAGGGCCACTATGACCCACAAAAATTATCGTGTTGTAGGCGGCATTTTTGGCTGATGCCACGATTTGCTGAGTAGATTCCTCAAAACTGTTAATATTGTAGCGATCGCCATAAAATTCCTTATTTCTCCAAATCGAGCCTCCCCAACTAAAAGGACGACTACCAACCACAGATAGATCAAATTGAGGAAAATCTAGCTTAGAAAACCCTACATGAGTATCACCAAGTAAATCTAGCTGTTGTTGCACCCTATCTTCTTTAGATTGATCGTAGGGGGCTTTTTGTCTTCCCCAAGATGATGCAGTATACCAAGCATCATGATTCCCCATAATCACGGCTTTGGGGATTTTTACTGCTGAAATTTTGCGGACTACTTCCACCGCTTCGTTGCCAAAATCTCCTACAAATAAAACTAAATCTACACCCAGATGCTCTAGTGCTATTTCATCTTCATAATCCCAAAGATCATGTACATCTCCAACTACAGCTATGGTAATTTGTTTTTTAATATACGTCATGAAAACTGGTTACTATATGCTTTCCCCTGGTACATTTTAGGCGATTACTTCAGTTACAGCCGTTTTCAATTGAATAGACTCTGTTTTAAATTAACTAGTTCGTAGCTATTGGCTATTAGCTATTAGCTTCTAATAAAGTCGAATTTCTGTAGTCTACCCAAATGAAAAGCGCAGTAAGAGATAAACCTAATGGACGTGGGCGTAAATAAACCCACTATTGATTCAAGTTGAAAGTCAGGTAACATCTTACTTACTACTTGCTACTTGCTACTTGCTACTTCCGCGCAGCGGCAATAGTTGGGCATCAAATTTGAGTGATTGAGGCTAATAATTAAGATCGCCAAATTAGCTTTAGGGGAGAAAGGTTATAAACTATACTGCACCACTGTTTTTGTTAAAAACGATGATAATTGTTTTCAAGATCAACTTAAGATCGTATTGCAAACTCCAGTTGCTTTGATATCGTAGATCTAACTTGATTACATCTTCAAAGTTACGCACTTGAGAACGACCATTTACTTGCCATTCTCCCGTCATTCCTGGCTTAACATCTAATCGTTGCCATTCTGGTACTTGATAAGCTTCTACCTCTTCAGGAGTTGGTGGGCGAGTTCCCACTAAACTCATATCGCCTTTGAGGACATTCCAAAATTGTGGTAATTCGTCCAGACTAGTACGGCGCAGAAAATTACCTACCTTAGTAACGCGAGGATCATTGTCATTTTTAAAAAAAGCTCCACTTGCTTGGTTTTTAATCTGCTTCTTCATCGCTTCAGCATCCGAACACATAGAACGAAACTTCCAAATCTGAAACTTTTTTCCCATCCAACCACAACGAGTCTGATGAAATAAAATTGAACCAGGACTATTAATTTTAATGGCGATCGCAATTGGTATAAAAATAATTGCCGTAATTGTTAAGCCCACAATAGCCCCAACAATATCTATTAGCCGTTTGATTACAGAGCGAACAGAGGGATGAGTCTCTGGAGATTCTTTACGAGACCATTTAGCTGAAGATTTGATATTTAATACATCAACTAGTCCTGTCATCGACAAAGTTGCCATTACAGGAGGTTGTACTGATTCGAGAACTAATTCAATATTCTTTTCCTGAGCAGATTTAAAGTTAGCAACCAGCGCGCCGATACCACTGCTGTCAATAAATCTAGTTTTACCAAAGTCAAGAACTATCTGTTGATGAGAAATATTTTGCTGCAATAACTGACTGACAGTTTGCTTAAATACAACGGCTTCTAAAACTGTCAAACGTTCTGGTAGTTCTACTGTCGGGCTATCCTGGCAAAAGGACAGGGGAAATTTAATTTCCGGTGTCTCGTCAATCATTAACTCTCAATCTTGGTTATTGGCGAAGGTACACTATTTTTTTAGAGGTGACAAAAATTTACCTAGTAAAATGTGTAAGTTCAAAGTCTAGTGGTGATAGCATTGTCTCAGACTGCTGCGCACTATTAGATCCCATAGATTGCAAGCTGTTGGTAGACTAACTTCAATCTGCATGATTTTCAGTGATTATTGAGTTTTGTTAATTCAATTTTACACTTCATGTATACCAATATATTTTTTTGGCAGCAGCAACATAATGAGACACACCTAATTAAATTTTTTCATCCATTAAACCCACTTTAAAGGCGATTTTCTCTTCTGCCAATAGGTTCTCTCCTTTCTTGTGTCTTAGCTTTATCTCTGGCTGCGCTGCGGCGTAGTGCCTGAAGGCGTTCTTCGTATTTTTTTCTTTTACGACGGCTAGGAGTCATCTCAATCAAAGTTTTTAAAGCACTACCCAGACTCTTATAAGCATTGGGGAGAGAATAACCAAAACGAGTAGCTAAAGCAATCGCTTTTTCGTCAGCTTCTATCGCTTCGGTAATAGTTTTTTCAGCGCTGTTTTTTTGCCACAGACGATAACCAGAAATACCACACAAAGACAAAGCCAGTAAGAGTAATAAACCATCTTGTACCCACAATTCTCCTACTGCGCCACCTAAGCCAATTGCCAAGGCTGCCATTTCCCATCCTTCTTTAGGAATAGTGTCGTTTTGTACCCTAGCAACCTCATGCCAAAACAACAAATTACGTTGATCGATCGCCAGACTATCCCATTTAGCCAAATCAATTTGAATTTCAATTTCGTCTTTGCCGATTTCTTCACTACGAATCAGAGGAGGATTAACTTCGGTTGTTCCCTCAACAATTACCCAGCTTTGTAATTCTGGAGGCAGCAAGGTTTTCAAACGGCGTAATTCGTTAATTTCTGCTCTAGCGGAGGAAGTTGCATAACTCATAAGTTTACCAAATTAATACTTTAATTATTAGCAATTTTTTAGTTTACCCACTTTTTTATCATATCTAAATTTATTTACTGATTTAAAATACTTGGGTCACAGGAAATTCCCCAATAAACTTTAAACTTGATCAATAAAGGTTCTAGATTTGGAATTAATATACTATGTTTAGGCAGACCAAAAAATATTTGAGCTATATTTGTTTTCTAAGCTTTGGTCTTATATTGAGCATTTTTGTATCTGCGCCCAATCATAATTTTGCTCTGGCGATCTCCAGCAATATTATGGCTCAGGGAACTACTACGGATGTTGTTGACAGCGTAACCCAAGTTAATTTATTGCAGGCGATCATCCTCGGTTTTGTGCAGGGAGCAACGGAATTTATCCCCATTAGTAGTACAGCTCATCTTAAAGCTGTACCCGTATTTTTTGGTTGGGGCGATCCTGGTGTTTCTTTTTCGGCAGTGATTCAGCTTGGTAGTCTGGCTGCGGTTTTATCCTATTTTTGGTCAGATATAGCTCAAATTACCAAGGGAATGATCGGGGCAGTTAGTACTGCTGATTATGATTCTCAAGATTTTTGGTTAGCAGTCGGAATTGTAGTCGGCACAATTCCCATTGTCACTCTTGGTTTAATGTTGAAAGTTTTTGAGCCAGCTTTTTATGAAAATAGCCTCAGAAGTATGGGATCAATTGCTATTGTTTCGATTGTGATGGCTCTTTTATTGGCATTAGCGGAATATGTAGGCAACCACAAGCGCAATTTTCAGGATTTGACTCTAAAAGACGGTATTTTACTGGGTTTAGCTCAAGCTTTAGCAATTATACCTGGAGTATCTCGTTCTGGTTCAACTATGACCGCTGGTTTGTTTAATAATTTAGATCGAGCAACAGCAGCTAGATTTTCATTCCTCTTAGGTATTCCTGCCATTGCTTTGTCTGGGTTAGTAGAACTAAAAGACATGATTGATACTGGTGCTGCAAGTTCTGGACTAATATCTTTATTGGGAGCATTAATATCTTCAGCAGTATTTTCTTATTTGGCGATCGCCTGGTTAATTAAGTTCCTCCAGAGAAGAAGCACTTGGATATTTGTTTGGTATAGATTAGGATTTGGAGTATTTATCCTAGCTGCTTTGGCTTTGGAATGGATTTAATTAAGGGATGAGACATGAGGGATAAGGAAGGATAGAAGGAAAAAATGAGTTTAGCTACTGTTCAACCAGCCAAAATTAGCCGTGTCTTGCCAGATTCTATTGCCGAAGAAATTGGTTTTGAACCTGGAGATGCGATCGTTTCTATTAATCAAACTCAACCTCGTGACTTAATTGACTATCGTTTTCTTTGTAGCGATGAATATCTAGAATTAGAAGTGCTAGATGCTGCGGGAGAAACGCACCAGATTGAGATTGAAAAGGATTACGATGATGATTTAGGACTAGAATTTGAAACTGCTTTATTTGATGGTCTAATTCAGTGTAATAACAATTGTCCTTTCTGTTTTATCGATCAACAGCCTCCTGGTAAACGGGAAAGTCTTTATTACAAAGATGATGATTATCGTCTTAGCTTTCTTTATGGTAGTTATCTTACCCTGACTAACCTTACTGATAGAGAATGGCGCAGAATTGAACAGATGCGTCTTTCTCCCCTATATGTTTCCGTACACGCTACCGAACCTGAAGTCAGAACCCGTCTATTGAAAAATAATCGTGCTGGGTTAATTATGTCCCAGTTTAAATGGTTTCAGGAAAGAAGATTACAGATACACGCCCAGATAGTAGTATGTCCAGGAATTAACGATAGCATCCACTTGGAACGAACCCTTCTAGATTTAGCCTCATTTCATCAGGGAGATATACCAGCAGTCGCTTCGGCTGCGGTTGTTCCCGTTGGGTTAACTAAATTTCGCCCAGCTGAAGATGAGTTGATCCCTGTTGCTCAAGACAAAGCAATTGAAGTAATAGAGCAAGTACAGCCGTTACAGAAAAAGTTTAAACAGCAGTTTGGTAGCAACTTTGTTTGGTTAGCCGATGAATGGTTTCTGATCGCCAGAAAAGATGTTCCCCCAGAATCTCATTACGAAAACTATCCGCAAATTGGTAATGGTGTCGGCTCAATTCGCTTATTCCTCAAGCAGTTTCAAACCACAGCTAAAGAGATGTTACCTAAAGCTATTGCTCAACCTCGTCGTTTTACTTGGGTACTTGGTAACGCCGTAGAACAAGCTTTTCAACCTTTGGTTGAACAACTAAATGCTGTTGAGGGATTAGAAATTAATTTAGTTGCTTTAAGTAGTAAATATTGGGGACAAGAAATTAGCGTCACAGGCTTGTTAACAGGACAGGATTTACTCGCAGGTTTAACAGGAAAAGATTTAGGAGATGGGATTTTATTACCATCTTTGATGCTCAAACACGACGATACTAAATTTCTGGATGATATGACAGTAGAAGATGTTAGTCACAGCCTAGCAATACCGATTTTTCCTGTGAGTGGTGTTGAGGAATTAATTAATCAATGTATTAGTTAATATATTGATATTGTGCAAATTCCAAAATTCCCTCTAGATATCTTTGCTTATGAATATTCAAAAACAAACTAAATTTGTTTTGTGGTGGTTGCAGTGGAAGACCAAAATAATAACTACATTATTGGGGTGGATTCCTCTGCTGCCAGGCCTCGGACTGCGATATCTACTTTATCCGACTATATTCCGCAAGATGGGACGTTCTGTCAAAATCTATCCTGATGTTAGGTTAAAAAATTCTCAAGGGATTGAAATAGGATTTGGAGTTGTCTTGAATAGGGGTGTTGAAATAGACATTGATACCGATAATCTACTAGAAATTGGCGATCGCGTATGCTTGTTTAGAGATGTCCAGATTAATTGTACGGGCCAGGAAAATAAGATTAAGTTAGGCAATTTAGTCTGTCTAGACAGCGGGATCATTCTAAGAGTTCATGATGGAGGTCAAATAGAAATTGGGGAGAACACCTATATCGGACCATATGCTAGTATAGTTGGTCACGGCAAGGTCAAAATCGGCAAAGATTGTCGGATTGCTTCTCATTCGTCTATCTGCGCTCACAACTATAACTTTAATGAAACTACCAAAGCAATTAGCGAACAAGGAGTCAACTTTAAAGGCATTACAATCGAGGATGATTGCTGGCTAGGTAGTGGAGTCAGAGTGGTAGATGGAGTTACTATTGCCAAAGGCAGTGTGATTGGCACGGGAGCAGTCGTAACCAAAGACATACCCCCCTACTCAATTGCTGTTGGCGTGCCTGCCAAAGTTATCTCTAAACGTGGCCAAATACTAGATAATTCATACATAGCATAGCTGATTTAGTCATGGCAAGTTCAAGGTCGCAACTCATTATTGGCGACGGAACCAGATTATGAAGATAGTAACTGTGACTTAAATACTTTGAGCTAACTGTTTTAAATATTTTTCACGCTCTAACATCGCAGGACTTGCTTCGAGGTTAAAGACAGCTAGTATGTTGCGCCACCGATAAACCCAATCATTTTTGAGCAGAGAATTAACAATATTATCGCGACTAATCTGAGCTAACCTTTCTGGTTCAGCATTGAGTTTGGCGATCACATCTATGATATTTTCTCGATTTAGATCGACTTCAATTATGGCATCTGTCCAATCAAAATATTTCGCGAAAGTATCCCCACTCGGAGGCATACCAATCAGGACAGTTCCAGCCGCCGCGCTTTCAAAAAAGCGAGCACCAATTTCCTCTTTGCCGCCTGTTTCGTCTGGGGCATTAAATTTAGCACAATAGTTAATGGTATAGCGACTATGTTGCAACAAACTAGCTAGCAAGCAACGATGTTCTAGATAATTCTCGATTTCTAACTTTTGCTTTCTAATCGTATCGTAATAGTAAAAAAAGTTTCGTTCTTGACTGAGTTTGAATAAAGGCTCGTGAATTTGGGAAGAACGACGACCGATATTACAGACATCAATAGAACGTTGCACCGGTTTAGGATAGGGACAAAACCTGAGCGTATCTACTGCTAACGGAATATAAGTACAGGGACGATTAACCAATTTGGCTAATTGTTTCGTACAGTGATGAACTCCCAAAAAAATGTGATCGAAGTTTTGAAAAGGTTCTTCTAGCAGTCGCCAGTTACTCAAATCTGGCTGCCAAATCTCAACAATAAAACAAGCCTTGTGGCGACATCGAGCTTGCCAACCTTTAATCGATTGGAGTAAGTGCATTTGCCAAGGATTATCGAAAACGGCAAATAACAAATCGTACTCGTGGTCTAAAGTTAATTGCTGAGGAAAAGGCGCAATTAAATCAGCAAAGCGCTCGGAACGACTGGAATATTTAACTAAACGATAAATTTTTCTTGCCCAATTAAATTCACTAGTCGGAGCATATAGTTTGGCTTGTTCTACATTGCAAAGCAAATCTTCAAACTCATAAATAGAACAATTAGCTACCTGAAAACGAAATCCTCGTACGGAAATTATCAGGATGCGGGATTGTTGATTTGTATTAATAGAAGAACAATCAGTTGCCATAATTAATCAAAATTGTTTTATTTGATGTTTTCGCAAGACCCCATCGGACCCCTGCTGTTGAATCAGGGCCAGATCGACATAGCTGCCGTAGGCTCGATCGGCCATCAACACATCATCAGCCTCTAAGTGCAGCCTCGCGGAAATAACCCAGCAGTTTAGGCGGTTCGAGGTTGGCCATTATATGTCCACTTGAAAGGCTTACCCATGGTCTTATTAAAGTAATCAATGAAGTTTAAAATGCTCTGCTGGAGTTGCTCAACCGAGTTAAAGCTGCCGCGCTTGAGCAAGCGACGAACCAAAATGCTGAACCAGCATTCAATCTGATTGAGCCAAGAGGTATATTTGTGAACGTAGACAAAGCGAATCGGATGACTCTCATGAGCTAAAAACGCGGCCCGAGTGGGCATAGACTTAAGAATACCAGATTTTCCCTTGAGGCCCAAGTAAATATCTAGCTGACAGCAGGCTGCCACTAGGCGAACCAGACACGCTGACTGATGTGTGTTGAGTTGATCGACGATAAACACCCAAGCTGCCTCGGGAACATCCCATTTTGGCAAAAAGAAGAAAAAAGAGATTCTCAATTCGCGAGTAACCATCGCGAATTAAATGCAAAATCTTGTGTGAACCGACATCAACTAACTACCATAGACAGGTAGATGTTGAGAGAGACAAAAATGACACCATCAGAGCAAAAAGAACTCGAAGCTTGTTTGCGAAGAGAAGCGCGAGATTCTGTACAATAATAGCGACCAAGAGAGCTTAGAAACGCTCGAAACCCTCGAAAATACGGTCAGAGCCAAGGTTTTAGAACACGTCAGTCCTTTTATTGCCCTTTTTTTATCGAAAAAAAGACCAGAACTCGTCGCGGGAAAAAAAGAACTTTAAAAAGCTGTGTGGGAAAACTCAGTATTAGTCGAAAACAGGCAGATGCCTTGGGAATAGAACCCTATACGCGCCATAGTCCCTTGTTAGAAAAATGCTGTCTTTTATTGAGTGCTAATGAGTCTTATCAAAATGCGGAAAATGACCTTTTACTCTTAACAGGACTCAAAGTAGGTCACTCAACTCATCAAAGAAAAGTTATCCAAAAAGAATTAACATTAAACATCGTCACCGAATTATTAATTATCATTACTGTCAATGGCAACAAATTTGTTCAATTGGCAGTGGAGCAGTTGAATCGGCGGTTAAACAAATAGCTCACAGAGTTAAACTGACGGGAGCGCAGTGGAAAAAGGAAAATGTGACCCATATTTTACAACTACGTTGTGCTTATTTGAATGGAAAATTAGCTATTTAAGCTATTAAAAATCCCGATAAAAATTGAGATAATTCGCGAGTTACAATCGCGAATAAATGTTTCATGAAAATTTGGCTCAATGGTCAGAAGAATTTCACGCTCTAGGCAACAAGATCGCGCTTTGAGGATAACTCGTTTACAGGAGCGCGATCGCCGAATTAGAAAGCTACAAAGATTTTTTCTCTCGTCAGGGAGAACTAGCTCCCGAAGGGACTTGGGTCGCACGTTACCAGGTTCGACAGCCTAAAAAAGTCTATTGGTACTACAAACTGCAAGCCGACCAACCGACCTTTACCAAGACGACAACAGTTCAATCTTTGAGTAAATATAAGCATTTGGGTTCATCTGGAAGTCAAGATCATATTGATGGAGTGATGGCAGTCGTCAGAAGAACGATAGTCTCCGAACTACAAAAAACAATTGATTCTTTAAAGAGCAGTTTAATAGATGTGTCTTTTGATGGGGAACAAGAAGATAAATAAAGACGGTCATTATTCGCGAGTAATCATCGCGAATTTATTTACCTCTTTTTGCCAAAATGGGATGTTCCCAGTAATTAGTTGTAGCCCTTGTTCATAGAGCTTTTCAAACAGTTCTTGAGAAATATAGCCGCGATCGCCATGTCCATTAGAAAAAGGAGCAGATGTTAATATTAAAAGTAAACGAAATTCTACTGCAATTTTTGAGGCATCGAATGTAGAGATAGCTAAAATATTAGTAGACAATGGTGCAGATTTAAATGTTGTTAATTGCGATGGCAATATTCCCTTAAATTATGCAATCGCTCGCCAAAATATTGATATTATTCGCTATCTAGTTTCTCAAGGAATTGATGTTAATCATATCAAGAAGCTTGATTTTGATCGTACAATTACTCAGTCTGCATTACAAATTGGGTGTTGTTCCATATCTGTTATTAAACCTCTAGCAGAAAATGTAATTTTGATTACTTGGTTATTAAAGAAACTATGAATTAATGAACTAAATCTAAATTGTTCGAGAATTACCAAACTTCTAAAATTTAGTGACTATAGCGATCGCCCAGTCGACTAGAAATTCAAGTGTACTATTTTATTCTTTAATGTATAATTAACTAATCTATTTGCTACGATTATTAATCTGAGAGTTCGAGAATTAAAGGTTTGCTTGACTTACTATAATGCTATCATTCTTACTTCTAATAATTTTTTTATACTATAGATTAGAGCATCATTTTAAAAACCAATAATAAGACGTAATTTAATGCCTAGTTTGCAAATATCTGACCGTTTGAAATTAGCCAAACTAACTTTGGTTTCTCTGATTTTGATTAGTTGTAGTGATGGATCGGATCGGGCAAAAACCAGCCAAGACAGTAACTCTGATGCAACTAACGTAGCTTGGCAAAATCAATCTACTAAGGTTGATGTGGCAACTGCAAGTTTGGGCGATTTAACGACAACTCGCCAGTATAGGGGAACAACTCAACCCCAACAAGAGGTGGCTTGGCGATCGCAAACTGAAGGGACATTACTAGATCTATCGGTAAGAGTAGGCGATCGCGTCGAGCGGGGTCAAGTAATTGGCAGACTAGATGACCGACTTTTAGCTACTGAGGTAGAGGGAAACCAAGCAGAACTAAGTGCCTTGGAATCGGAGTTAGCTCAAGCCAGGATTAGAGTTAAAAATGCCGAAATACAACTAGAAGAAGCAAAAATTCAACTAGAGCAAGCAAAAAGCGATGCTACAAGATATCAAGAATTAGCCGAAACGGGATTGATTCCCGACCAACAAGCCGAATCTTATCAAACCGCTGCCAAAGTTGCTCAAAAATCCGTATTGACCGCTCAAGAGGCGGTAAGATTAGAAGAACAAGCAGTAGCGGTAGTCCAAAGTAGAATTGCCTCCCAAAAATCTGCGATCGCCGAATCACAACAGCGACAAACTTATAGTCAGATAGTTGCACCCATCAGCGGTATTGTGACGGCAAGAAACAGTGAACCTGGTAGCCTAATTCGGGCTGGAGAGCAAGTAGTTACTATTGGCGATTTTAGCCAGATTAAAATTACTGTGCCATTGTCAGAATTAGATTTAGATCGAGTTGAGCTAGGACAACAGGTAGAGATTAAGCTAGATGCTTTTGGCGATCGCAGCTTTACTGGGAGAGTCAACCGTATCGCCCCGACAACCAATCCTGCATCCCGTCAAATCCCGATAGAAATAATAATAGACAATCCAGAAGGTCAAATTAAAGGAGGCTTGTTAGCTAGAGTTAGTTTTACTTCCCCAGAAAATGAAAGTGTAGTTATCCCCGCAGCAGCAATTATCGAAGAGCAAGGTGCTAATTATATTTTTACTTTGGCACAAAACGGTCAAGAAAATCGAGGTAGTGTAACTAAGCGTAAAGTAGTTGTGGGCGATCGCGCTAACGGCAAAGTGGAAATCACCGCAGGAATATCACCAGGGGAAAGATACGTCACTCGTAGCAGCAAACCTTTAGAGGATGAAGAAGAAGTGGGTTTGAGTATTCTTTCTCAGTAATTACGGAGTTCGACTCCGCATATAAACCGATGAGGAAACCTCATTTCTACGCCCCTTGAGTTCGGAGTTCGAGTAGGTAGCGATTGTCTTATTAGTGTACGGTTAAATATAAGTAAATTTGCACGACCAACTACTTATGTCTCATCCTCTCTATGTAGCTTTTGTTTGGCATCAACATCAACCT
>JASJDX010000277.1 GCA_030064975.1 Pleurocapsa sp. MO_192.B19 | reverse complement strand
TATTTTTTGGCGATCGCAAAATAAAATTTCTCCTTATTGGCGATCGCTAATTAGGAATAATCACCTATTAGCGATCGCCAAAACCGTCGTTTTAGTAACACACAAAAACTACATCTGTGCGGCTGATGGATGTGGGTTTGAAGGCTTTACTGCTCATATCGCAGCTAAGATTTCTTCTACGCCGTCAGTTCGGAATTGATTTTCTTACTTTTCAATCTTTATTCACTTAGTGAGGTTCTCCAGACATCAAATCAAAGATTATGATGCTGGCTTCCCTAAACTCACGAGTAGGTATTCCTGCGTTGCACTTACCTAGATCTCGAACAAGTTCGCGCATCCCTGGCAGTACGCATTCAGCAGGCAGTTTCCATTCCCCAGCGTCCTGAATATCAAATTAAGCGTTAAACATCAACCGCCAGCCCACAATTCATCCAAACATTCGTGCTATTGCACAGAATACTGGGCGAATTGTGGAGGAAGCTAAAATTTAATTCACACCAAACATTTAATACTTTTTATTACTTAAAAGTCACTATATCAAAAATTTATATTTATGTCTAAATTGTAAAGATGACAATTTTAAGTATTCTTAATCATTGGCTGTAAGTTCGTGTGAATCAAGCATAAATACGCTTAAGCCAATGATTACGGTTGGGGCAAAATTAAGAAATTACCCAAAATAATTATCAATAACTATTAATCGTCTCTACGAATACATACTTATAAAAGCACTATTAGTATTATGATTGTTATTGCCGAAATCAAATATCTTGTCTGATAAATATCAGCAGTTATGACTACGGGAGTATCTACATTTTTAATCTAATTAAACTTATCAGTAAATTTACTGAGATATAGCTTAAGTGAATTTGTTTAAGTTTTTTGTTTATTTCATAACTAGTTATATTAGGCAGTCAAGGCTTTTAAAACCAAAAAAAACCATAATAAAAGCTTAATAAGGAATAAAAATGAGGCTCAAAAAGCTGCGTAAGAATTTTATCAAGCTAGATCAAAAATTACTTAATCTTAATAATCGTCATTTTTTGA
The DNA here is from genome assembly GCA_030064975.1 of Pleurocapsa sp. MO_192.B19. Lineage (GTDB taxonomy): Bacteria > Cyanobacteriota > Cyanobacteriia > Cyanobacteriales > Xenococcaceae > Waterburya. Next base: position 13,720 of record JASJDX010000277.1, on the reverse strand, counting down.
TTTTAGATGCGATTATTTTCTCTCTAACTCCTTTATTGGGGATTATTTTACGCCTTGACAATTTTGTTGCACTGCAAGAATATCGCAGTGGTCTAATTGTTGCTACGATCATTTTTTCGCTGATTAAATTAGTTATCTTTACCCTGGGCGGATTTTATAAGCGATATTGGAAATATGCCAGCATTGACGAATTGATTGAAATTGCGGCTCTAACCACAACAGCAATGATATTAGAGACGATACTGCTGAGCGTTTTAGAATATGTGGCGGGAGTAGAGCAATATTTAGTTCCTCGTTCTTTACCTTTTTTGGATGGTATTCTCACTTTCGTTCTAGTTGGGGGAATTCGCTTTAGTATTAGGGCCTCAGAAAGAGCTAGTCAGCAGAAAAAAAACTTTTATCGACGCGATCGCGTGTTGATTGTGGGAGCAGGGGATGCGGGAGTATCAATCCTTCAAGAGATGCGGCGCAATCCTAAATTAGGTTTTAATCCCGTTGCCTTTATTGATGATGATCCTAAGAAATTAGGTCTTAATATCAGGGGGTTGTCTGTGTTGGGTAACCGCTACCAAATTCCTGAAATTATTGCTTCTCATAATATTCGTCAGGTAGTAATTGCCATGCCCACTACCTCAGGAAAAATAATCCGCGAAATTGTGGATATTTGTCAGGCGATCGGGATCAAGGTCAACACGATGCCCTCTACCCATGAAATTCTTAGCAATAGCAATCAAGCTAATATCCTAAGGGAAGTTAAGATCGAAGACTTGTTGCGACGTGAACCAATCCACACCGATGCTCAAAGCGTTTTTCAACTCCTAGCAGGAAAAAAAGTTCTAATTAGTGGTGCTGGAGGCTCAATTGGTAGTGAACTATGTCGTCAAATTTTTCGCTGTCGCCCGTCTCAGATAATTTTGTTAGGACATGGTGAAAACTCTGTATTTAATATTCAACAAGAATTAGGACAAGTCTTACAGATATTGAAACAGGAAGAAAAACCCAACAAACAGTTAACCGAGTTAACTCCTTTTATTGCCGATTTAAGAATCAAGTCTCGGCTAGAAGATGCCTTTCGTATCTATCAGCCAGATATTGTTTTTCATGCAGCAGCTCACAAACACGTCCCTCTGATGGAGTTAAATCCTCCAGAAGCAATTACCAATAATGTTTTAGGCACAAAAAATTTGCTAGATTTTGCCATCAAATATAATGTCAACAACTTTGTCATGATCTCTACAGACAAAGCAGTCAACCCTACTAACGTTATGGGAGCGAGTAAACGTACTGCCGAAATGTTAGTTTTAAAAGCCGCTAAAACTAGCGGTAGACCCTACACTGTAGTTCGTTTTGGTAATGTTTTGGGCAGTCGGGGCAGCGTAGTACCTACTTTCAAAAAACAAATTACTAAGGGAGGCCCTGTAACAATTACTCATCCCGAAATTTGCCGCTATTTCATGACTATTCCTGAAGCAGTTCAATTAGTCTTACAAGCTTCTGTTCTCAGTAGTCAAAATAGCCAGGGTCAAATTTTTATGCTGAACATGGGTCAACCAGTCAAAATTGTGGACTTGGCTAAAGATTTAATTCGTCTTTCTGGATACGAAGTAGGTAAAGATATTGAAATTGTCTTTACGGGATTACGACCAGGAGAAAAACTATACGAAGAGTTATTAGTCGCTGGAGAAGAATATGAATCTACTGCTCATGACAAGGTATTAGTAGTCAAAAATGCTAGTCAAATTATCCCTCAAAACCTAGATATAACTATCAATATATTATCTAAAGCAGCAGAAAAGAACGACATCAATCTAATTGTATTTTTATTAGATCGATTAGTGGTGGGATACACTTCCAAATATCAACAAATTGATGTTGAGCAGGCCCAAAGAAGCTTAGAAAAAATCATCAGCGAAACCTGCGACCTTAACCCCGTTACAGTTGGCTTAAATGCAGAATTAAATTCTCAGTTCAAATTACGGACTGCTAACTCACTAACTCGTTTGACAATGGGAGAATTAGAACGAGGATTAAGGCTCGCTTTGGAGAACGAAGAGTTCAGTCTGGATTATCAACCAGTTATGAGCTTAAAAACTGGTGAGATCAAAGAATTTGAAGCTTTATTGCGCTGGAATCATCCTCAATTAGGATTGATCGTACCTCAGAAATTTATGGCGGCGGCGGAAGAATTTGGGATACTTGTACCCATACAACGTTGGATTGTTGAAGCTGTATGTATGCAGTTAAAAAGTTGGCAACAACAAGCTAGTTTTAATTCAGATGTTGCTATCAGTGTTAACCTTCCCAGTCAACAACTTCTTCAAACAAGTTTAGTCAAGCACTTAAAGTACAATCTAGAAAAACACCAGCTTAATCCTCAACTTCTATCTTTGGAGATACCAGAATATCTAATTTGCGAAAATCCTCGCACAGCAATGAGTGTTTTATATCAATTGAAACAGTTAGGTATTCGACTACAGATTGATAACTTTGGTAAGGTAGCTTCTATTTATGGTCGTGTTCAACCCAACCTGCTTTACAGAGAATTTGAACGAGTCAAGATAGACCGTCATTTGATAAGTCGTCTTGATAAGGATCAGCCAACTTGGGACGTTTTCCAGGATATTGTGCTCGATCTTGAGAATTATGGGCTAGAAATAACAGCAACAGGAATTGAAAATATACCTCAATTAAATAAAGTCAAAGAAATTGCTTGTGACTATGGACAAGGCTATTTTCTCTCTCAACCTTTAAATACCGAAGGTATAAAAAAATTAATGAATGGCAAAAGTCAAGCTATGTTCAAAAAAAGTAATTAAAATCAAATTGGCTTTTCCCTGAAAGTTTTAATCTGTTTTGGGTGTTGACAATCAAAATCTTAGTCATTCTCATTACATTTGTCATTGGAGATAGATGGCTTGGGCGATCGCTTTTTGTAGAAGTTAAGCAGGTTATTTCTCAATATTGAGTAAAACAATTTTTAATAGATGCCATACCCTATGACAGGATATCAAAATTACACCACGCTTTTCCCTACGGCGATCGCAGTGTTAAACGTTATTCTTAATGCTCTGTTGATTCCTCAATAGAGCATTAATAGTGCAGCAATAGCAACTATAATCAGTCTAATTATGATTAATATTATTGTGACGTAAAAAACACTGAACACATCACTATATTCTATAGCTTTTCAAAAACCATTAACAAGTAAATCTTATATTATAAGATTTCAAAAGTTTAATGAACAAACAACTTTTAAATGATTGTCTTAAATAAAGTTAATTGTCAAATTAAGTGTTGCTAATTTGAACTGTATCGTCTTTCTGCAATCAACTATCATATCATTTGTTTTGGCTCACTATTAATATCTTGAAGTTAGTAAAATTATTATGTCTAAGAGGATAGCTAAAAAGTCTCAAGAACTATGTTTAAGTACATTTATATCCGCTAAATCACTATGATTACAATTATAGAAGTGCCTATTGAATTTAAATTTCGTCACTCAAAATTTACTTTTCAGACGACCTACAAGGAACTAAAATTTGACAGCGTAATATCTTCAAAATGAAAAAAAATATTCTAAAATTCATTCACTTTAATATATTATTGATCTACTCAACAATATTCGTATCTGTTATATTTACAGATTTTGCCAAGTCAGACAATAAGGAGAAAACTGTTTTTTATAAGCCCAGTATTCAAGATTTTACTAATCCAGAACGAGGGCTTTTTATCCAATATTCCCCTAATAAAAATGATCCTCGTCCTCCGTTAAAAGTCTCTGAATTACAAAAGTTAAGCAAAAAAAATATAACTCTGATCAGGCGTATCTATCTTATTTCAGAATTTAGAAACACCCCTTTATCTTCGTCTTTTCTGAAAAAAGTAACAGCGGATTTGGAAACTGCTAGGAAAGCTGGGGTAAAAGTAATCCTTCGATTTTCATACAATTGGTTAGGAGGAGGTCCTGACGCTACAAAAGAGAGAATTTTAGCTCATCAAGAACAGTTAAAACCTGTTTTAGAAGATAACTATAATGTTATCGCCTTTATGGAAGCGGGCTTTATTGGTGCTTGGGGTGAATGGAATAAATCAACTCACGGTTTGGGAGAAGACCCCCAAGCTAGAAAAAGTATACTACTTAAATTATTGTCGATTTTACCTCCCGAACGCATGGTGGCTATAAGATATACTCATCACAAACGAGAGGCTTTCAAAGATCCTTTCCCTTTACAATCTTCAGCAGTATTCAACAGGAGAAAAAAAGCGAGGATAGGAGCGCATAATGACTGTTTTCTAGCTAGTATTGATGACCGAGGTACCTACAGTACTACTGACCCCGAAGAAATTGCTCGACAAAAGGCATTTCTCCAACAAGACAATTTATTTGTGGTTCAAGGTGGTGAGTTATGCAATCATAATCCACCGCAGACAGACTGCCCTAACGCCTTGGCAGAATTAGCACAGATGCGCTGGAGTGCCTTAAATTACTATCCTCCAGAAGAAGATTTAAACATCATTTTTCAGGATTGGCAAAAACAGGGATGTCTCTCAGAAATTAGCCGCCGTCTAGGGTATCGCTTACGCCTGATTGAATCTAGTTTAAACCAAGAGGCGATCGCCCGGGGAAAAATTGACTTGCAATTTACAATCGCCAATGATGGCTGGGGAAACATTTATAATCCTCGTCAATTAGAAGTTATCTTGCGCCACCAACAAACAGGCAAAGAGTACTACTTGGTGACTGCGGAAAATCCTCGATTTTGGCACCCAAATACTGAAAATGTCGTTCAAATAAAAGCAAATTTGCCCCCAGATATCTCTCAAGGTAATTACCAAATTCTCTTAAATTTACCAGACCCTCATCCTGAGTTATATAACCGTCCAGAATATTCGATTCGTTTGGCCAATCGAGACATCTGGGAGTCAAACACTGGCTATAACCACCTCAAACATATGGCAGTTATTCCCAGACAAAATCAGGATAGCTATAGCCAGAAAAATTCTTTTCGCTTACGCCAGAGAGGAGAACAAATATGAATAAATCTTGGCTGAGTTATTGGCAGAAATTAACCACAGGTTCAGTCAATCGTCAAATTTTTAGTGCTGTTTTCACCGTAGCCGTGTTTACGGCTGGAGTTAAACTTGCTGCGATTGCCAAAGAAATTGTCGTTGCTTGGCGATTTGGGACAAACGAACAATTGGATGCATTTTTAATCGCCCTTATAATTCCCAGTTTTGCAGTTAACGTCATTGCTGAATCTTTGAATGCAGCATTAATTCCTACCTATATTCGCGTCAGAGATAGAGAAGGTATACCAGCGGCACATAAACTTTTTGCTAGTGCCACAGTTTGCAGCACGACATTATTGATTTTGACAACCTGTATCATCGCTGGAACTGCTAATCTATATCTTAGAGCGATCGCTCCAGGGTTTTCTCCAGACAAATTAGATTTCACACGCAATCTACTATGGTTGATTACTCCCATTATTTGTCTGAGTGGCATCAGAACGATCTGGGGTGCAGTTTTGAATGCTGGGGAAAAGTTTGCCTTGGCTGCGGTTGCACCAGTTATTATTCCTGGAATTAGTATCTTACTGCTCTTATTTGTTCCGAGTTGGGGGGTTTTTGCCCTTGCTATTGGTTTAGTTTTAGGAACATTCTTGGAGTTAGTTCTTTTAGGCTCGGTATTGCGACGACAAAAAATTCCTCTACGCCCTAGATGGTCTGGGTTTGACTCTAATTTGCGCCAGGTAATCGGTCAATATATACCTACGGTAGCGGGTGCATTGTTAATTTGCAGTGCTATGCCCATCGATCAATCGATGGCAGCAATGTTATCTCCTGGAAGTGTGGCTGCTCTTAACTATAGTAATAGATTAATTGCTTCTCCCATTAGCCTCATGACCACAGCTTTGGGGACGGCAGTAATTCCTTACTTTTCTAAAATGATTGCCGCCGATAATTGGCAAGATTTACAGGTTACTTTACGCAAATATTTGGGTTTTATTTTTGCGGTTACAATTCCTTTATCAATAGGTTTTATTATCTTTTCTGAGCCAATAGTAAAATTAATGTTTGAAAGAGGTTCTTTTAGTGCTGCTGACACTCAGGTAGTTGCTACTATTCAACAACTTTATGCTTTACAAATACCTTTTTATTTAGCAAATATTTTAGTGGTAAGATTAATTAATTCTTTAAATAAAAATCAAATTTTATTCTGGCTTTCTGCGGTCAATTTAACTCTTAATATAGTCATGAACTATATATTCGTAAAAATCATAGGCATTCAAGGTATTGCCTTATCTACTAGTTTGGTTTATATTTTTTCTTTCAGCTTTACTTTTATTTTTACTCGTAAAAAATTAAAAGAAAAAATAATAATAAATAAATAAAATATTAAATTAACTCATTAAATTAATTCATGAAAATTACGCTCATTATTGATTCTCTGACTGGAGGAGGCGCACAAAGAGCCGCAATCTTGTTAGCAGAAGGCTTAATAGCTAGAAAACATCAAGTAAGTTTGGTCACACTATTTGGTCAAGAACTTGACTTTTATCAATTACCAGAAACCATTAACAGAATTGCTTTAAAGGTTGCTGGAGAATCTTCTAATTTAATTCAAGCAGCTAAAAATAACCTCCATCGTTGGCGATACCTTAGACAGGCAATCGATTCTTTACAACCAGATTTAGTCATTTCTTTTTTAGATAAAACCAATATTCTGACTTTAATAGCCTGCTGGGGTAGTAAATACCCCATTTTAGTCAGCGAACAAAACGACCCAACTCAAAATGACATCGGTCGCCCTTGGAGTTGGCTGAGACGTTTGGTTTATCCCTCTGCTAGCCAGGTAATTAGCTGTAGTCAGGGAGTAGACAACAACTGGGACTGGTTAAAGAGCGATCGCCGAACGGTAATTTACAATCCTTTGGCAGTGGTCGCAGAATCCTCAACGAATACAGAACTACCAGAAAAATATGACCCAGAGCAAAAAACAGTAGTAGCGATGGGTCGGCTAACGGAGCAAAAGGGCTTCGACCTCTTGTTAGATGCTTTTGCTAGTATTGCTCTGCGACATTCAGATTGGCAATTACTGATTTTAGGAGAGGGAGAACAGCGACAGAAATTAGAAGCACAAAGAGATCGCTTAGGGTTGAAAGATCGTTTGATAATGCCTGGTTTGATTAGTAATCCTTTCCCTATTTTAAAACGATGTCATTTATTTGTTTTGTCTTCCCGCTACGAAGGTTTTGGCAATGTCATCATCGAAGCTATGGCTTGTGACTTGCCCGTAATCTCTACTGACTGTCCTAGTGGACCAGGAGAAATTATCACTAACGAGGAAAACGGAATTTTAGTCCCCAATCGCGATCGAGACAGTTTAGCTAAAGCTATGACTAAATTAATGTCCGATCCAGCGCGGAGAATGGAACTGGCTGCAACAGCCCGCAAATCCTTAAAACGATTTGAACTCGACACCATTGTTAGCCAATGGGAAGACTTGCTAACTGCCACTGCCAAGAGTAAATCTACAGTAGTTTAATTATGAATAGAGCGATCGCTTTTTTTATACCTGCAATGTACGGAGGGGGGGCAGAAAGGGTAGTTCTCAATCTTTTAGAAGGGATGACTGCCAAAGACTTACCCCTAGATTTGGTTTTAGCATCTGCTGAAGGACCTTATTTTGACAGAGTACCCCAAACTGTCAACATAGTAGATTTAAAAGCTGGACGTATTATTAAATCTATATTACCTTTGGTTCGATATCTGCGTACCAACAGACCGCGAGTCTTAATCTCTCACTTGGGTCATGCTAATGTTATCGCTTTAGTTGCTAATTATTTATCGGGTACAAACACCCCCATAGTAGTCGTCCAGCACAACACATTGTCAGCGGCTCGCTCTACTCTCTGGCGGGCTAATTTAATTAAACCAATGATGAAATGGTTATATCGCCACGCCGATGCCGTTGTTACCGTTTCTCAAGCAGCAGCCAGGGATTTAGAAATTGGCTTGGGTTTAGCCGAAAAAAGCGTACAAACGATTTATAATCCCATCGTCGATCGTCGACTACTAGCCCAAGCGAACGAACCTTTAAATGAGCCTTGGTTACAGCCAGGATCGCCACCAGTCTTTTTGTCCATCGGTAGATTAACTGCACAAAAAGACTTTGCCACTTTATTGCGGGGGTTTGCCACTGTTAACCAACAGCTAGATGCACGCCTCATAATTTTAGGGGAAGGTGAGTTGAGACAGGAGTTAGAGGCTTTAGCACAAAATTTGGGCATCGCCGAATCTGTATCTTTACCTGGATTCGTTAATAATCCCTATCCTTACTTCAAAGCCGCCAGTGCCTTTGTCTTGTCTTCTCGTTGGGAGGGATTACCCACGGTTTTAATTGAAGCTCTAGCCTGTGGTTGTCCTGTCGTTGCTACAGATTGTCCTAGTGGTCCTCTAGAAATATTGGCTCAAGGTAAATATGGTCATCTAGTACCAATAGGGGATTCAGCAGCATTAGCCGCAGCCATGATTCAAGTTTTAGATAAATCTCCAGAAACCGAATTTTTAGTCAAGCGATCGCAAGATTTTGCCGTAGAACGTTCTGTTACTGAATATTTGCAGTTAATAGAGAAAGTTTGTTCGTGAAAAAAATTAAACATCAAGGATAAACAAGGAGAAATAAACAGTGTTACCAATAGCCTATTTAGGATTAATAATATTTATTATTATCTTTGAATTTAGCAGAAAAAAAGATACTAAGTTTGATTTTTTAAGCTTATTTCATTTATTTTTTATCTTACTTTATCCCTTGCCAGGATATTTTCTTACCAATTTCAATTCGGATAGTCACCAGACTTTTGATTCAGCAATGATTGGGTTAACAGATTATATTGTACAGTACAATTGGCAAGTACCTTTAGCTATATTTCTGACTTATTTTTTAATTATATTTGGCTACTATTCTCCTTCGGCACAAAAATATGGCAGTAGAGTTACTATAACTAGCAGATCGGAATCAGTTATCTGGCTAATTACTATCATAATTTTATTGCTGGGCTGGATTTCCATATATATTTACAGCACCCAATATGGGGGAATAGTACAAGCCATTACTAACGCTAATTTTATTCGCTCTGGTGCTGTAGAAGGGCAAGCTCTAGGTTTTTTTGTTAGATTACTATACTTTAGTTTTTTTGCCACTTATTTAATAGCTAGCTTACTGTTTATTAAAAAAAATCAAAAGAGAAAATTTTTGGTGTGGCTATTATTTATTTTAGCGTTTGCTAGCTCCCTAATAGCAGCTTTTATGGTGAGTGCAAGAGCAACAATGGTTTTAGCTTTAATCAATTTTTATTTGGCGTATTTACTATATAAAAGAAAATTAGCTCTGCCACTTCTTATTCCTACATTAATTGCCATTGTTTTATTTATCGTTTACGGAAAAATTTTATTTTATAGTCTTTCAGGAGCTTCAGAAGGCGGATATATTGAAGTAGTCAGTCGATTTCAAGAAGCAGCGGGAGAAACTGAAAGCGAGAGCAGCTTTTTGGCGAGTTTAATCCAAGTTTTTAGTTATGGATTTGTATCTTCCTATGCAGCCTTTAGCGAACATTATCCACTTCGCTTGTTAAGTGATTGGCTCTATGGAATTGGCTCTTATTTACCAGATCGCCTGATTGAAGTTAATATTCCTCCATCAGTTTCTACTAATAACACCCAATATTTGCTCGGACATAATGAGTATAAAATTCCTGCTGGTTTCATTGCTTCTTGCGTTTACAGTTGGTCGTGGGTGGGAGTAGTAATTTTTAGTTTCTCGTTTGGCTGGTTCGGCCGTTATTTACATACTATTTTGCAACGTCATTTATACAAAATTTGCTGGATACCTTTTATTTATGTAGCAATGGCTCAGGCTTGGTCAGATTTTTTTGCTTCTGGCGATCCAGAAATTTTTTTACAAGCAAATTTTTGGATTTTAGCTTCGTTAATCTTATTGCTGATGTTTGGAGTCAAAATTTCTGTGGCTAAAAGTCCGCAAAAAGAAGCTTAAAAATACTCGAATAACTATCAAGACCTAACAACATTTATTAATTTCCTTTATTCAATAATTAAGCAGTTTAAAAAGATGACTAAGATTTTATTTATTACTACAGGATTAAGTACAGGTGGAGCAGAAATGATGCTCTATAAACTTTTGTCTGGCATAGATCGAACTAAATTTGAACCAGTTGTACTTTCTTTGATGGATAAAGGTAGCTTTGGTAATCAAATTGCTGCTTGGGACATTCCTGTTTACACCTTAGATCTCGATCCAGGTAAACCTAAATTTAGTAAGCTAATTCGGCTAATTAATATAGCCAGAAAAGAAAAACCAGATATCATTCAGGGGTGGATGTATCATGCCAATTTGGCGGCTCAGTTAGCTAGATTTTTCACCTTAAAATCTGCACCAGTGGTGTGGAATATTCGTCATTCTCTCTACTCTTTAGATTATGAGAAGAAAAGCACCGCCTTAATTATCAGGCTATTGAGTAAACTCTCAAATTTGCCTAATCGGGTGATTTACAATTCTCAAATAGGTGCGACTCAACACCAAAAAATCGGCTATGAATCGGCTAAAACTATCGTCATTCCCAATGGCTTCGATATCAATCTGTTCCAATCATCTGCCGAAAATCGTCTTAGTCTCAGACAGGAACTAGGTTTACCAGAGAAAACTTTTCTGATTGGTCGCATTTGTCGCTATCATCCGATGAAAGATCACGAGAGCTTTTTGCGCGCAGCAGCAATATTACTCCAAGATTTTCCCGAATTACATTTTGTGTTGGCTGGTACTAATGTCGCTCAAAATAATCCCAATTTGAGTCAAGTAATTGAAGAACTAGACATAAGCGATCGCATTCATTTATTAGGAGAAAGAAAAGATGTATCTCGCTTGACTTCTGCTTTAGATCTAGCCATCTCTTCTTCTTATTTTGGAGAGGCTTTTCCGAATGTAATTGGAGAAGCTATGGCTTGTGAAGTACCTTGCGTAGTGACTGATGTGGGAGATTCTGCTGCAATTGTGGGTGAGACAGGAAAAGTTGTCCCCCCTCAAAATCCTCAAGCTTTGGCTGATGGTTGCAAAGAGTTGATTTTACTTGGCGAGTCGGGTAGAAAAGCCTTAGGTAAAACAGCACGCCAAAAAGTTATTGAGCTTTATTCTTTAGATGCAATTATCACTCAATACGAACATCTTTATCAATCATTAATTGATAATTAATAATTGTTTAATTGGGTTGAAGACCTCTTGATCGAGATATAAGCAAAAAGAATTTTAACTTTCAAAAAGAGGTAATTACTCTATTATCAAAACTGGATTAGCAAAAAATAATGGCTTATAAGATATTAACGGTGACAACAATACCCGAAACAATGGAAGCTTTCTTGACACCTTTTACACGTTACTTTCGGCATTTAGGTTGGCAAGTCGACGGTATGGCATCGAACATTACTCATAATTCTGTATGTGTAGCAGAATTTGATTGTGTATGGGATGTGCAGTGGTCACGAAATCCTCTAGATCCTAGACATTTAATAGTTGCTGTCTCGCGAATCAAAGAAATCATTACCCAGGGAAACTACGATCTGGTTCATGTTCATACTCCCATAGCAGCTTTTGTTACTAGATATGCCATAAGCCAACTCAAAATTAAACAAAAACCTCAAGTGATATATACGGCTCATGGGTTTCATTTTCACCAACTAGGAAATCCCATAACAAATTTTATTTTCTTGAACTTAGAAAAGCTTGCTGGTAGTTGGACAGACTATCTAATCACTATTAATCGTGAAGATGAAGCCGCCGCTAAAAAACATCGTCTCTTACCTGCCGCCAGAATTTTTTATACTCCTGGAATTGGTTTAGATCCTCATAAATACGCTCTAAATCAAGTCTCAGAATCACAAATCAATGCCATCCACCAAGAATTAGGGCTTACTTCTGAAGATACTTTGTTGCTGTGTGTGGCTGAGTTTACTCCTAGAAAGCGTCATCGAGATCAGCTAATAGCTTTGAAAAAGCTGAATCGACCAAAAGTGCATCTAGCATTTGCTGGAGATGGTAAAATTCGCCAAGAATTAGAACAATTAACCCAAAAACTGGGTTTGCAATCACAAGTTCATTTTTTGGGTTTTCGCCAAGACATTCCTGTCTTAATCCGTTCTAGTATTGCTACTCTTCTAACCTCCCAGCAAGAAGGATTACCCCGCAGCATTATGGAGGCTTTTTGTTTAGCCATCCCCGTTATTGGCACGAAAATTCGTGGAATTCAAGATTTATTAGCAGATAACTGTGGTCTATTAGTAGAAGTGGGAGATACAGATGCTTTAGCAATTGCGATCGCCCAGATGATAGATAATCCTGAAAAGGCATTTCAAATGGGACAAAATGGTCGGCAAAAAATAGCTAGTTATGATGTCAAAGACATTATTAAACAATATGCAGATATATATAATCAAGCTTTATCCAAACATGAGTAGACTAATGAGTAGACTAACTAAAAATATAGCCGATCGCTTGGTTGCTGCGATCGCATTTATAGTTTTTTCTCCGTTAATTTTAATCGTCGGGGTACTAATTCGCTTTAATCTGGGCAGCCCGATCTTTTTTACTCAGCTGCGCCCTGGTAAAGACAGCAAGATTTTTACTTTTTATAAGTTTCGTACCATGACCGACGCTAAAGATGCAGCAGGTAACTTACTGCCCGATGGCGATCGCATGACCCCTTTTGGCACTTGGTTACGCAAGACTAGTTTAGATGAGTTGCCTCAATTATTAAATGTCCTCAAAGGAGATATGAGCTTTGTAGGACCTCGTCCTCTAATGATCCATTATCTCGATCTCTACAGCCCTGAACAGGCTCGCCGTCATGAAGTATTACCAGGTATTACTGGATTAGCTCAGACGAATGGTCGCAACACTATCGATTGGGACAAAAGACTTAAGTTAGATGTCTCTTATATCGATAACTGGAGTCTCTGGTTAGACGTAAAAATTTTGTTGGCAACGGTGTGGAAAGTAGTTAAGCGAGATGGCATCAATCAAGAAGGTCATGCAACTTGCGAAGACTTTGGTGACTATCTATCAAAACTTCAATCAACGAAATAAAAAATTTATTTCAATTTTAATACTTTTCTTTTTTTCAATTTTTAAGGTCCATACAACTACAATGAACACTCTCGAACAAATTCTTACCCACGAACAGCAAGCTCTTTTACCCACCGAAGAAGATATTCACTTTTACGAAGAACATGGTTGGTTTATCTCTCAACCAGTAATACCTGAAGCAGCTATTGAAAGCGCGATCGCAGGTAGCGAAGCTTTTTACCGTGGCGAAAGAGATGCTACCCTCAAAGTTGATACTGGTTATAGCAACTGGAAACCAGAAGATGGCAATATTGTTCGCAACAACGAGTTTGTTTCTCTACAAAAAAAAGAACTCAGGCAATTAGCCCTACAGCCTATTATTGGAGCGATCGCTGCTAGGTTAGCTAGAACTGATGAAATCCGTGTTTTGGACGATCAACTCGTCTATAAACCAGCAAAATCACCCAATAGCAAAATCAATACTACCGTTGGCTGGCATAGCGATCGGGCTTATTGGGGAACTTGTAGTTCCGATCGTCTTTTAACCGCTTGGATTCCTTTTCACGACTGCGATGAAGAACGAGG